>NZ_RCVK01000297.1:0-38469 GCF_003667485.1 Micromonospora sp. BL1 | reverse complement strand
AGGTGGGCCTGGATGTTGCTCAGGGAGACGTCCGCCGCGCTCGCCGCGCCGGACGTCTCCCTGAGCAACATCCAGGCCCACCTCACCCAGTTCAACTCCATCGCCACCAGCAACGGCGGCAACCGGCGCTCCGGCTCGGCCGGCTACACGGCGTCGGTCAACTACGTCAAGGGCAAGCTCCAGGCCGCCGGCTACACGGTCACCGAGCAGAACTGCTCCACCTGCACCTACCCGGGCAACAACCTGATCGCCGAGTGGCCGCAGGGCCCCTCCGACCAGGTCGTCATGTTCGGCGCGCACCTGGACGGCGTCGCCGCCGGCCCCGGCATCAACGACAACGCCTCCGGCTCGTCGGTGCTGCTGGAGAACGCGCTGGTGCTGGCCGCGCAGAACCCGACCATGACCAAGCGGGTCCGGTTCGCCTGGTGGAACGGCGAGGAGCAGGGCCTCCAGGGCTCCAAGCACTACGTCAACCAGCTCAGCTCCACCCAGCGCGGCTACATCAAGGGCTACTACAACTTCGACATGGTGGGCTCGCCCAACGGCGGCTACTTCATCAACCGGATCACCTCGGCCACCGCCGCGCCGCTGAAGGCGTACTGGGACTCGTTCGGCATCTCGCCGGAGGAGAACACCGAGGGGCAGGGCCGCTCCGACGACTACTCGTTCGCCAACGCCGGCATCCAGACCTCCGGCTACGCGGCCGGCGCGAGCTACACCAAGAGCTCGGCGCAGGCCAGCAAGTGGGGCGGCACCGCGGGCGCGGCGTACGACGGGTGCTACCACCGCTCCTGCGACAACACCAGCAACATCAACACGACCATCCTCAACCGGGCCGCGGACGGCGTCGCGTACGCGATCTGGCAGCTCGCGGTCGGCGGCGGCACCCCGACCAACGACTTCTCCGTCTCGGTGAGCCCCACCTCCGGCAGCGTCGCCCGGGGCGGCTCCACCACCGCCACCGTCAGCACCGCCACCGCCGCCGGCAGCGCGCAGACCGTGGCGCTGTCCGCCAGCGGCGCCCCGAGCGGCGTCTCGGTGAGCTTCAGCCCGTCGTCGGTCACCTCGGGCGGCTCGTCCACCATGACCGTCACCGCCTCGTCGACGGCCACCACCGGCACGTTCACGCTCACCGTGACCGGCACCGGCTCGGCCACCCGCACCGCCAGCTACACGCTCACCGTGACCGGCGGAAGCGGCGGCTGCACCGGCGGCCAGCTCATCGGCAACAGCAGCTTCGAGTCCGGCACCACGCCGTGGACGGCCAGCTCCGGCGTCATCACCAACGACTCCCGGCAGGCGGCCCGCACCGGGTCGTACAAGGCGTGGATGAACGGGTACGGCTCCTCGCGTACCGAGACGCTGTCCCAGTCGGTCACGCTGCCGGCCGGGTGCAGCAGCTACACGTTCTCGTTCTGGCTGCACATCGACACGGCCGAGACGACCAGCTCGACCGCGTACGACAAGCTGACCGTGCAGGTCGGCTCGACCACGCTGGCCACGTACTCGAACCTGAACAAGGCCACCGGCTACACCCAGCGCACCTTCAACCTGGCCGCGTACGCGGGTCAGACGGTCACGCTGAAGTGGACCGGCGTCGAGGACTCCTCGCTGCAGACCAGCTTCGTCGTGGACGACGTGACGCTGCAGGTCGGCTGAGCGGTCCCGGGCGGGGTGGGCGCCGGCCCGCCCCGCCCGGGTCTCAGGTGATCGGCAGCGCCTTGGCGCCCGCGCCCTTGACCGACCGGGTCAGCGAACGCTCGGAGACCCACAGGAAACACTGCACGCCCCGGTCGCCGTCCCGCCACTGCTCCTCGAACGGGTGGTAGATGATGGTGCCGGCCCGGTACTGCATGTTGCCGTCGTTCGGCAGCTTCGCGTACTTGGCGATCAGGCCGCGGCACGCCTTGTGCGTGCGCAGCGGCGTGCGCTCGAACTCGGCGTAGCTGATGTCCGGCGCCTGGTAGACGCCGACGAACTCGGCGTGGTGCCGGGAGGTGCAGGCCACCGGCCGCATCGCCTGCACCTCGTCCTTGCTCAGCTTCGGGTTGAAACAGCCGAACGCGAGCTTGGAGCCGGGCTGCAAGGCGCCCCGCAGGCTGCCGGTGCGCTGGGCCACGGCGCCCTCGTCCAGGTCGGTGATCTCGGCGACGTCGCAGCGGTACCAGCGGGCCCCGCCGGACCACGCGAGCGCCGAGGGGAAGACCACCGCCAGGCGCAGCCGCCCGCCGCGCCAGTCCGCGCCGACGGCCCGGGTGACCTGCCGGGCGCAGTCGGCGTGCGCGGCGCGCATCCCGGCCGAACCGGTACGCGGCGGCGCGGAACGCTCCGCCTCCGCGCCGGTCATCGTGCCCACGTGCAGCGTCTCGGTGCGGTGCGGGGCGGCGCAGTCGACCGGCTGGTAGCCGCTGAGGTAGCCGACGTCGGCGACGGTGGGGTGACAGGCGCCGGACTTCGGCACGAAACCGACCGGCGCGGCGAACGCGGGCCAGTCGTCGACCAGGTCGCGGTCCACTCCGGCCGGCGCGGCACAGCCGCCGAGCGCCAGCGCCAGCGCCGCGCCCACGGTGACCGCCACCCGCCATCGCCGCATCCCGACCGACCTCCCCCGCGCATCCGGCGCCACCCGGTCGACCGGTACGCCTCGGCGGTGCAGCATACGGCAGCGGCTCAGGTGACCGGGAGTCCCTCGGGCCCGGCGCCGCGCACCGAGCGGTTCAGCTTGCGGTCGTCACTCCACAGGAAACAGCGCACGCCCCGGTCGCCCTCCTCCCACTCCCGCTGCGACGGCGGATAGAAGATGGATCCGGCCCGGTACGGCAGTTCGGCGTTGTCCGGCACCTCGGCGAACGCGGCGATGAGCGTCATGCAGCGCCGGTGCGTGGCGGGCGCGCCCCGGGTGAACTCGGCCCAGCTCATGTCGCCTTCCTCGTACACGCCGACGAACTCGGCCCGGTGCGGTTCGGTGCACAGCACCGGGGCCATGTAGTTGAGGTTCTGGCCGATCAGCTTCGGGTCGAAGCACCTGTGCACCAGCGGGTTGTCGCCGACGAGCGCGCCGCGCAGGCTGCCGACCCGGTTGACCGGGCGGGTGTTGTCGATGCTGTCGGTCTCGGCCAGGTCGCAGCGGAACCAGCGGGCACCGGACGTCCAGGCGGTGACGGTGGGCAGCGCGATGTTCAGGGTCAGCCGGGCGGCGTGCCAGTCCCCGCCGATCATCTCCCGGGCCCGCTGGTCGCACTCGGCGCGCGCGGTCCGCAGCGCCGGTGAGCCCGGTTCCGGGCGTACGCCCTGCGCCGCCGGCCCGCTGAACCGGCCGACGTGCACGGTCTCGGCCAGGTGGCTGCCCGCGCAGTTCACCGTCTCGTACGTCGCGGCGGCCACCACTGTGCTCAGCCGGGGCAGGCACGCCTCGGTCGCCGGGACGAACAGCTGCGGCACCGGCAGCGCCGCCCAGTCGTCGATCAGGTCGCCGTCGGCCCGGTGTGTCTGAGCGCATCCGGCGAGCACCGCAGTCACGGCGCCGGCCAGCGCGAGCACGTGGAGCCACCGTCGCATCGTCCGCCCCTTCCGGGAGAGATGACAGCCGGTCGCCACAGGCCCGACCGGCGTCCCCCGCGCCCGGGCGTGCAGCATACGTGACCGTCCCTGTAGGAGTTTCGTCATCTTTCAATCGATCGGCCAGTCACCGGCGACTATTCGTGCCGATTTTCTCTCCGGACGGCCGGATGGTGCACCACCGGTGAATGGGGCATCACCACCTGTCACTCCGGGAGACGTGCCGCGACCTCCGGATCACCGCGTTCGTACACTGGCCCGGTGACCGTACCGCCGCCGATCGTCGCGCCGAGCATCCTGGCCGCCGATTTCGCCCGCCTCGCCGACGAGGTCCGTGCCGTGGAGCCCGCCGCCGACTGGCTGCACGTCGACGTCATGGACAACCACTTCGTGCCCAACCTGACCATCGGACTGCCGGTGGTGCAGAGCCTGCGCGCCGTCACCGGGATCCCGTTCGACGTGCACCTGATGATCACCGACCCGCGCCGCTGGGCGCCCGGGTACGCCGACGCCGGGGCGTACAACGTCACGTTCCACGCCGAGGCGTGCGACGACCCGGTGGCGCTGGCGAAGGACCTGCGCTCGGCCGGGGCGAAGGCGGGGCTGGCGATCGACCGGGACACCCCGATCGAGCCGTACCTGGAGCTGCTGCCGAGCTTCGACACGCTGCTGATCATGACGATCAAGGCCGGCTTCGGCGGCCAGCGTTTCCTGCCGCAGCTGCTGGACAAGGTGCGCGCGGCCCGCCGGCACGTCGACAGCGGACACCTGGAGCTGCGCATCGAGGTCGACGGCGGCATCGCCGCGGACACCATCGAGCAGGCCGCCGCGGCCGGCGCCGACGCGTTCGTCGCGGGCACCGCCGTCTACGGCGCCGACGATCCCGCGGAGGCGGTACGCCGCCTGCGGGGCCTGGCGGAACGCGCGATGACCGGGGCCTGAGATGGACCCGGCCGGCGAGCGACCCGACGTGATCCTCGTCGTCGACGACGACGAGGACATCGCCCGCTTCGTCGAGTTCAACCTGCGCCTGCACGGCTTCGAGGTGCTGCACGCCGCCGACGGCCAGGAGGCGCTGGAGATCATCGAGCGGCAGCGGCCCGACCTGGCGGTGGTCGACCTGATGATGCCGCGCATCGACGGGCTGGAACTGACCCGGCGGCTGCGCGCCGACCCGATGACCTCGGCCCTGCCGGTGATCATGCTCACCGCCAAGGGGATGACCCAGGACAAGGTCAACGGGCTCAGCGTCGGCGCGGACGACTACCTGGTCAAACCGTTCGACACGCTGGAACTGGTGGCCCGGGTCAACTCCACGCTGCGGCGCAACAAGGAGTTCCGGGAGGTCTCCCCGCTGACCGGGCTGCCCGGCAACAGCCGGATCCGGCGGGAGATCAGCGACCGGGTGCGCAACGGCGTCGACTACGCCGTCGGCTACATCGACATCGACCGGTTCAAGAGCGTCAACGACCGGTACGGCTTCGTGCGCGGCGACGAGTTCATCTCGGCGCTGGCCCGCAGCCTGCACCGGGCGGTGGTGTCGATCGGGCTGCCGCCGGCGTTCCTCGGCCACGTCGGCGGTGACGACTTCGTCATCGTCTGCACCCCGGGTCAGGTCCGGCCGCTGACCAGCCGGGCCGTCGTCGACTTCGAGAAGGCCGCGGACGCGCTCTACGACGCGACCGACCGGGAACGCGGCTTCGTCGAGCTGAAGGACCGGCGCGGCAACATCCGCCGCGCCGCGCTCGTCACGCTCTCCATCGGCGTGTCGCTGTCCGATTCCGGCAAGCGGTTCACCGATCCGCTGGAGGCGATCGCGGTGGCCTCGGAGATGAAGACGGTGGCCAAGAGCCAGCCCGGCTCGTACGTGGCGGTGGACCGCCGGCGCGGCGTCACCTGAGGCGGTCCTGTGAGGTAGCTCGCCTCTGTGGCGCGCGCCCGGGCGGAACGTGTAAGACTTCCCGTATACCCACCACGCGCTGGCGGGGCTCGGTGAAATTCCGAACCGGCGGTGATCCACGGTCCGACCGTGGTAAGCCCGCGACCCGGACGGCTTCGGCCGGACGGTGGACCTGGTGAGAATCCGGGGCCGACGGTTGGGGTGCGGCTCGTCCGCCCCCAGAAAGTCCGGATGGGAGACAGCGCGCGGAACGGGGGAGGCCCCTGCCGGCCGCTGAGCACCCTCAGCCGCCGCGTGGGCTCCCCGGGGTCGGCGTCGCCGTCCCCGGGTTCTCCGCCGCCGCGTGTCCGCGGCTTTCGTGGCCGTTGCTCCCGAACCTGCCCGCGCGCGACCGGCGAGCGGGAGGACAGGCGGCCATGGCGAGCGTCTCCGTCGACGAGGCGATGCGTCGTGCCATCGAACTGGCCGCGCGCGGCCTCGGCGCCACGAGCCCCAACCCGGTGGTCGGCTGCGTGCTGCTCGACACCGACGGCGAGGTCGTCGGCGAGGGTTTCCACGCGTACGCCGGCGGCCCGCACGCGGAGATCGTCGCGCTGGCGCAGGCCGGCACGCGCGCCCGCGGCGGCACCGCGGTGGTCACCCTGGAGCCCTGCGACCACACCGGCCGCACCGGCCCGTGCAGCCACGCGCTCATCGCCGCCGGGGTGTCCCGCGTGGTGATCGCCGTGCCCGACCCCAACCCGGTCGCCTCCGGCGGCGCCGCCACGCTGCGCGCCGCCGGGGTCCAGGTCGCCCTGGGGGTACGCGCGCAGGAGGCCGAGGCCGGCAACGTGGCCTGGCTGACCTCGATGCGCCGGGGCTGGCCGTACGTGATCTGGAAGTACGCGGCCACGCTCGACGGGCGTTCCGCCGCGGCCGACGGCACCAGCATGTGGATCACCTCGGAGGCGGCCCGGATCGACGTGCACGCGCTGCGCGGCACCGTCGACGCGGTGCTCGCCGGAGTGGGCACCGTGCTCACCGACGACCCCCGGCTGACCGCCCGCAACCTGCGCGACGGCACGCTCGCCATCCGGCAGCCGCTGCGGGTCGTGGTGGACAGCTCGGGGCGTACCCCCGCCGAGGCCCGGGTCCGCGACGGCGCCGCCCGCACGTGGGTGGCCACCGCCGCGGAGGTCGGCGCCGGGCCGGACGGCCGGGTCGACCTGCCGGCGCTGCTCGCGGAGCTGCACCACCGGGGCGTGCGGGCCGCGCTGCTGGAGGGCGGGCCCACGCTGGCCGGCGCGTTCCTCGCCGCCGGCCTGGTCGACAAGATCGTCGGGTACGTCGCGCCGAAGCTGCTCGGCGCCGGCCCGACCGCGCTGCTCGACGCCGGCGTGAGCACCATCGCCGACGCCATCGATCTGGAGATCACCGACGTTACGCGGGTCGGTCCCGACCTGCGGATCACCGCGCTGCCCCGGAAGAGGGAGGGCTGACATGTTCACCGGCATCGTCGAGGAACTGGGCGAGATCGTCCGGAGCACCGAGACCGGCGACGACTCCGCGCTGGTCGCCATCCGCGGCCCGCTCGTCACCTCGGACGCCCGGCACGGCGACTCGATCGCGGTCAACGGCGTCTGCCTGACGGTGGTCGACGTCGACGGCGGCGTGTTCACCGCCGACGTGATGGGCGAGACGCTGCGCCGCACCGCACTCGGCGCGCTGCGTCCCGGCGACCCGGTCAACCTGGAACGGGCCGCCGCGCTCGACAGCCGCCTGGGCGGGCACCTGGTGCAGGGCCACGTCGACGGCGTCGGCGAGATCGTCGCCCGGGAGCCGGCGGCGCAGTGGGAGACGGTGCGGTTCCGGCTGCCCGCCGGGCTGGCCCGGTACGTGGTGGAGAAGGGCTCGATCACCGTCGACGGCGTGTCCCTGACCGTCGCCGAGGTGGGCGACGACTGGTTCTCGGTCGGCCTGATCCCGACCACGCTGAAGCTCACCGTGCTCGGCACGAAGCGGATCGGCGACCCGGTCAACCTGGAGGTGGACGTGCTGGCCAAGTACGTCGAGCGGCTGCTCGGCGACCGGAGCGCGGGGGGTGCCCGGTGATGGGCCCGCTCGGCTGGCTGCTCGACGCCCAGGTGCACGTGGCCGGCTCGCCGGTGCTGGTGCGGGAGATCGTCGGCAACGTGTTCGGGCTCGGCTCGGCGCTGCTCGGGCTGCGCCGGGTGGTCTGGGCCTGGCCGGTCGGCATGATCGGCAACGCGCTGCTGCTCACCGTGTTCCTCGGCGGCGTCTTCGTCACCCCGCAGGCGCACGACCTCTACGGCCAGGCCGGCCGGCAGGTCTTCTTCTTCGCCGTCAGCGTGTACGGCTGGTGGCGCTGGTCGCGCAACCGGCGCGCCGGTGGCGGGGACGAGCCGGCCGTGGTGCCGCGCTGGGCCACCTGGCGGGAGCGGCTCGGCCTGCTCGTGGCCGCCGCCGCCGGCACCGCCGCCGCGTACCCGGTGCTCGCCGCGCTGGGCTCGTGGGGGCCGCTGCCGGACGCCTGGATCCTGGTCGGCAGCCTGCTCGCCACGTACGGCATGGCCCGCGGCTGGGTGGAGTTCTGGCTGATCTGGATCGCCGTCGACGCGGTCGGTGTGCCACTGCTGCTGCGCGGCGGCTTCTACCCGTCGGCCGCCATGTACCTGGTCTACGGCGCGTTCTGCGCGGCCGGCCTGTACAGCTGGTGGCGCACCTCCCGGGCCGTCGCGACCGCGCCCGCCCCGATCCCGGCGACGTACTCGGAGGCCGTGGCATGAGCACGTTCGGATCGATCGAGCAGGCGGTGGCGGACATCGCCGCCGGGCGTCCGGTGGTCGTGGTCGACGACGAGGACCGGGAGAACGAGGGCGACCTGATCTTCGCGGCCGAGCTGGCCACGCCGGAGCTGGTCGCGTTCATGGTCCGCTACACGTCCGGCTACATCTGCGTGCCGCTGACCGAGGACGAGTGCGACCGGCTGGACCTGCCGCCGATGCACCACACCAACCAGGACCGGCGCGGCACCGCGTACACGGTGACGGTGGACGCCCGGGAGGGCGTCAGCACCGGCATCTCGGCCGCCGACCGGTCGCACACCATCCGGCTGCTCGCCGACGCCGCGACCGGCCCGACCGACCTGGCCCGGCCCGGTCACGTGGTGCCGCTGCGCGCCCGTGCCGGCGGGGTGCTGCGCCGCCCCGGGCACACCGAGGCGGCGGTGGACCTGACCCGGCTGGCCGGGCTGCGCCCGGCCGGGGTGCTCTGCGAGCTGGTCAACGACGACGGCACCATGATGCGCCTGCCGGACCTGGAGAAGTTCTGCGCCGAGCACGGCCTGACGCTGGTCACCATCGCGGACCTGATCGCCTACCGGCGGCGTACCGAGAAGCAGGTCGAGCTGGCCGCCGAGGCCCGGATGCCCACCCCGTACGGCGTGTTCCGGGCGCTCGGCTACCGCGCCGAGCACGACCCGGCCGAGCACGTCGCGCTGGTCATGGGCGACCTCGGCGACGGGCGGGACGTGCTGGTGCGGGTGCACTCCGAGTGCCTCACCGGCGACGTGTTCGGCTCGCTGCGCTGCGACTGCGGGCCGCAGCTGCAGGCCGCGCTGGCGCGGGTCGCCGCGGAGGGGCGCGGCGTGGTCCTCTACGTGCGCGGGCACGAGGGCCGGGGCATCGGCCTGCTGCACAAGCTCCAGGCGTACCAGCTCCAGGACCAGGGCCGCGACACCGTGGACGCGAACCTCGACCTCGGGCTGCCGGCCGACGCCCGCGACTACGGCACCGGCGCGCAGATCCTCTACGACCTGGGCGTCCGGACGATGCGGCTGCTGACGAACAACCCGGCCAAGCGGGCCGGCCTGGAGGGGTACGGCCTCACCGTGACCGGCCGGGAGGGGCTGCCGGTGCGGTCCAACCCGGAGAACGTGCGCTACCTGCGCACCAAGCGGGACCGGATGGGCCACCTGCTGGACGGACTGGACGAGGTGACCGAGGCGCCGATGGGTCGCCCGGTCGCCGGTGACGAGATCGGAGCGTAGGGCGATGGCGGGTTTCGGTGAGCCGGGCGTGACCGCGGTGGACGCCGCCGGGATGACGGTCGGCGTGGTGGCCGCCCGGTGGCACGGCGACCTGACCGACCACATGACCGAGCGGGCGGTGGCCGCCGCGCAGGCCTGCGGGGCGCGGGCCGTGGTGGCCCGGGTGGCCGGCTCGGTGGAGCTGCCGGTGGTGGCCCAGGCGATGGCCCGCCGCTTCGACGTGGTGGTCGCGCTCGGCGTGGTGGTACGCGGCGCGACGGCACACTTCGACTACGTCTGCCAGTCGGTCACCGAAGGGCTGACCCGGGTGGCGCTGGACGAGGGCAGGCCGGTGGCGCACGGGGTGCTGACCGTGGACACCATCGAGCAGGCCCGGGACCGGGCCGGGCTGCCCGGCTCGGCCGAGGACAAGGGCTGGTCGGCGACGGTGGCCGCGCTGGACGCGGCCTTGGCCGTCCGCGCGCTGGACGCCCAGTCCGCCCACCGGGTCGGCTTCGCCTGACCCACCCGGCCCGTCACCGGGAGCGGCTGGAAGAATCGCCTTCCGTGAAGACGTTCGAGGAGTTGTTCGCCGAGCTGCAGGCCAAGGCCGCCGCCGGCACCCCGGGCTCGGGCACGGTCGAGGCGCTCGCCAAGGGCGTGCACTTCATCGGCAAGAAGGTCGTCGAGGAGGCGGCCGAGTCGTGGATGGCCGCCGAGCACGAGGGCCCGGAGCGGGCCGCCGAGGAGATCTCCCAGCTGCTCTACCAGGCGCAGGTGCTGATGCTCGCCACCGGCCTGGAACTGAAGGACGTCTACCGACATCTGTGAGTGCCCGTCCGCTGATCATCCGATCGAACGAAGGAGCACTCCCATGCTGCGTGTCGCAGTACCCAACAAGGGCGCCCTGGCCGAGTCGGCCGCCGGGATGCTGCGCGAGGCGGGCTACCGCCAGCGCACCGACCCGAAGGACCTGGTCTGCCGGGACGAACCCAACGACATCGAGTTCTTCTACCTGCGTCCCAAGGACATCGCCACCTACGTCGGCTCCGGTGACCTGGACGTCGGCATCACCGGCCGCGACCTGCTGATCGACTCCGGCGCGCCGGCCGAGGAGGTGGTCGACCTCAACTTCGGGCGGGCCACGTTCCGGTTCGCCGCCCGGCCCGACGACGTCGCCTCCGTCCAGCAGCTCGGCGGGCACCGCATCGCCACCGCGTACCCGGGTCTGGTCGAGCGGCACCTGGCCGAGCTGGGCGTCAAGGCCGACGTGATCCGCCTGGACGGCGCGGTGGAGAACGCCATCCGCCTCGGCGTGGCCGACGTCGTCGCCGACGTGGTGGAGACCGGCGCGACGCTGCGCCAGGCCGGCCTGGTGGTCTTCGGCGAGCCGCTGCTGCGCTCCTCGGCGGTGCTGGTCCGCCGCGCCGGCGCGACCGGCGGCGCGCAGCAGGAGCAGCTGCAGCGCCGGCTGCACGGCGTCCTGGTCGCCCGCCGGTACGTGATGCTCGCCTACGACGTGCCGGCCGGCCTGCTCGACCGGGCCAGCTCGCTGACCCCGGGCATCGAGTCGCCGACGGTCTCGCCGCTGCACCGGGAGGGCTGGGTCGCGGTGCAGGCGATGGTGCTCCGCGACGACGTGCACCGGATCATGGACGAGCTGTACGAGCTGGGCGCCCGCGCGATCCTGGTCACCAACATCCACGCCTGCCGGCTGTGAGGCCGCTGCCGCTCCCGGCCGCGCTGGCCGTGGTCGTGGCCGGCGGCGTGGCCTCGGCCGCCCAGGGCGCGGTCAACGCCGAGATGGGGGAGCGGACCGGCGCCCCGGTCCTCGGCGCGGTGGTCAACAACCTCGGCGGCTGCCTGCTGGTGCTGGCCGGGATCGTGGCGCTGCCCTCGATGCGCGCCGGGCTGGCCGGGCTGCGCCGCTCCGGCCTGCCGTGGTGGACGTACCTCGGCGGGGTGGGCGGCGCGGTGATCGTGCTGGTCGCGCCGGTGGTGGTGCCGGTGCTCGGGGTGGCGGTGTTCACCATCGCCCAGGTGGCCGGCGGCAGCCTCGGCGGCCTCGCGGTGGACCGGGCCGGGCTGGCCGCCACCGGCCGGATGCCGCTCACGGTGCCCCGGGTCGGCGGGGCGGTGCTCGGCGTCGGCGCTGTCGCGCTCGCCCAGCTCGGCCGCCCGATCGGTGACCTGGCGGTCGGGCTGGTGCTGCTCTGCGTCCTGGGCGGGCTGGCGGTGGCCGGGCAGTCCGCGCTCAACGGCCGGGTCGCCGCCTCGGTCGGCCCGGCCGCCGGCCTCGCCGTCAACTTCGCGGTCAGCACCGTGGTGATCGGCGCGGTCGCGGCGCTCACCGGCGCGCTCGCGAGCCAGCCCCGCTGGCCTGCCCAGTGGTGGCTCTACCTCGGTGGCCTGCTCGGCGTCGGGATCGTGCTCTCGCTGCTGGTCGGGGTACGCGCCGCCGGGGTGCTGCGGACCGGCCTGGCGCTGGTGGCCGGGCAGCTCGGCGGCGCGCTGCTGCTCGACCTCGTACTGCCCGGCGGCCCCGGTGTCCGGCTGCCGGTGCTGGCCGGCGCCCTGCTCACGCTGCTCGCCGTGGTGGTCACCAGCCTGCGCCGGCGCGGCCCGGACCGTGTGGCGGCCGAAGGCGTGCCCGAACCGGATGGCAGACTGGTCGGGTGAGCGATTCCGTGGTGACCGTGCGACCCCGCCGCGTCCGGGTCGTCTGCTGGGCCTCGGCCGTCACGCTGATCGTGGTGTTCAGCCTCGTCGCGACGTCGCTGACCGGCGCCACCGGCAACGGCTACGGCACGTTCCAGCGCGGCGACCAGTTCGCCATGATCGGTCTGGGTGTCTTCGGCGCGCTGGGCTTCCTGCTGTTCACCCGCCCCCGCGTGGTCGCCGACGCCAGGGGCGTCCGGGTGCGCAACGTGTTCAGCTCGTACGAGCTGCCGTGGGAGGTCGTCCGTGGTGTCCGGTTCGACCGGGGCGCCCCGTGGGCCAGCCTGGAGCTGCACGACGACGACCTGCTGCCGATGGTCGCGTTGCAGGCCGCCGACAAGGAGAGCGCCGTCGAGGCGGTCCGCGCGCTGCGCCGCCTGCACCAGGCGCACCTGGCGGCGCTGTCCGCCGGCCAGTCGGCACCCCGCTGACCAGCGAGCCCGGTTTGGGCGGGCCTGGGCCGAGGGTGTAGTGTTGCGGAGTCGACCAGACTGCCCCCGTCCCTGACGCGCGGGCGGTCGAGAAGCGGAGCGCCCGCTCCCACCCGAGTCGCCGCCACGGTGGCCGGGTCCGGTCCCCGGTTTCGGGCACGTCCCGACGCCGGATGCGCGATCCTGTGATCGTGCCGACCGGTCGAGTGGGCCCTGGCATACGCCGGGGCCTTCTGCTTTCCGGGTCGGCTCCCACCCGGGAGCCCACGGAGTCGGCACCGTAGGAGACTCGACTCGAGGAGGCCCCATCAGCGTCGAACCACGCGTGAACGAGCAGATCCGGGCACGTGAGGTCCGACTGGTCGGCCCTGAGGGTGAGCAGGTGGGCATCGTCCCGCTTGAGCGCGCCCTGCAGCTGGCCGCGGACGTCGACCTGGACCTGGTCGAGGTTGCGCCGATGGCGCGCCCGCCGGTGTGCAAGCTCATGGACTTCGGCAAGTTCAAGTACGAGAGCGCACTCAAGGCGCGCGAAGCGCGGCGTAACCAGCAGCAGACCGTCATCAAGGAGATGAAGCTCCGGCCGAAGATCGACCCGCACGACTACGAGACCAAGAAGGGTCACGTGGTGCGGTTCCTCAAGGCCGGCGACAAGGTCAAGGTGACGATCATGTTCCGCGGTCGCGAGCAGAGCCGCCCGGAGCTGGGTTACCGGCTCCTGCGCCGGCTCGAGTCCGAGATCACGGACCTGGGATACGTCGAGGCCGCGCCGAAGCAGGACGGCCGAAACATGATCATGGTTCTCGCTCCGCACCGGGCCGTGAAGGCCTCCGCGGTCGCCGCCACGGCGTCCCGCGGTGGACCGCGCGACCGGGCTGCGGAGGAATCGGCCGCTCCGGCGACCGGCGAGACCCCGGCGGCCGGCGAGACCGCAGCAGCCGGTGAGACCGGCACGACCGCTGAGACCAGCGGCCAGTAACAGGGGAGAAGACGTTCCAATGCCGAAGATGAAGAGCCACACGGGTATGGGCAAGCGGGTCAAGGTGACCGGCAAGGGCAAGATCGTTGCCCAGCAGGCCGGCCTTCGCCACAACCTGGAGAAGAAGCCCAGCACCCAGACCCGTCGGCTGACCGGCACCGTCGAGCTGGCCAAGGCCGACACCAAGCGCATCAAGAAGCTGCTCGGCCGCTGACGCGAGCCACCTGAACCGAAGAAGGAGTTGAGATGGCACGCGTCAAGCGGGCTGTGAACGCCCAGAAGAAGCGTCGTACCCTGCTGGAGACCGCGAGTGGTTACCGCGGTCAGCGCTCCCGGCTGTACCGCAAGGCCAAGGAGCAGGTGCTGCACTCGATGCAGTACTCCTACCGGGACCGTCGCGACCGCAAGGGCGACTTCCGGCAGCTCTGGATCCAGCGGATCAACGCCGGCGCCCGGGCCAACGGCCTGACCTACAACCGGCTGATCCAGGGCCTGCGCCTGGCCGGCATCGAGGTCGACCGGAAGATCCTGGCCGACATGGCCGTCAACGACGCCGCCTCGTTCGCGGCGATCGTCGAGCTGGCCCGCGCCGCCGTGGCGGCCGAGGGCACCGGTGGCGCCGCGGCTCAGGCCGCCTGACCCACCCCGTACGGCAGATCGAGGCGTCTCCCATGCAGTCACAGTCGCAGGGGAGGCGCCTCGACGCCGTTCCCGGACCGTTCACCCCGCGTACCCCGAGGGTCGTGGCGGCCCGCCGATTGCAGCGCCGGCGCGACCGCGACCAGGCCGGCCGGTTCCTGGCCGAGGGGCCGCAGGCGGTCCGTGAGGCGCTCGCCCGCACCGGCACCGTGGTCGAGCTGTTCGGCACCCCGGCGGCGCTCGACCGGTACGCCGATCTCGCCGCCGCTGCCGCCCGGGCCGACGTGCCGGTCTCCGAGGTGACCGACGACGCGCTCGCGGCGCTCACCGAGACGGTCGCACCGCAGGGCCTGGTGGCGGTCTGCCGGCACCTCGACGTACCCCTGGAGCAGGCTGCGGCGCGCGGGCCGCGACTGGTCGCGGTGCTCGCCGGGATCCGCGACCCGGGCAACGCCGGCACGGTGCTGCGCACCGCCGACGCGGCCGGCGCGGGCGCTGTGGTCTTCGCCGGCGAGGCGGTCGACCCCTACAACGGCAAGTGCGTGCGGGCCTCCGCCGGCAGCCTCTTCCACGTCGACGTGGTGCGCGCCGCCGACCCGCTCGCCGCCGTCGAGGCGCTGCGGGCCGCCGGCCTCACCATCTTCGCCACCACCGGGTACGGCGACAGCGACCTGGACGACCTCGCCGACGCAGGACGGCTGGCCACACCTGCCGCGTGGCTGTTCGGCTCGGAGGCGCACGGCCTGCCCGACGAGCTGACCGCCGCGGCCGACGCCCGGGTCCGGGTGCCGCTGCACGGGCGCGCGGAGAGCCTGAACCTGGCTGCGGCGGCGGCCGTGTGCCTGTATTCTTCCGCCAGAGCACAGCGTGCCCCCAGGGCCACGCACGACACAGCAGGGGAGTCCGCCTCGTCATGAACGCGCCACGGCGTTCGTTTAGCCAGCCCGCCGGTGTCGGCGGGCGGCGGGCCTGACCCTTCCCCCTGCACGACTCCCCACCGGCGGGCTGCGGCGAAGCCGCGCGTCCGTAGACTCGCCTAGCCACCCGTGAGGGTCGGCGCCGCCGTGAGGGAGTGCCCGTTCACCATGAGCTACCGCAACGATCCGTACGACCCGAAGCAGGTCGCCCTGCTCGACCCGGACGCCCTGGCCGGGGCCGTGGCCGACGCCGAGAAGGCGTTCGCCGACGCGACCGACCCGGACGCGCTCGCCGTGCTGCGCCCCGCGCACCTCGGCGACCGGTCCCCGGTGTCGCTGGCCCGCCGGGAGATCGGCGCGCTGCCGCCGGCCGCGAAGGCCGACGCCGGCAAGCGGGTCAACGAGGCCCGCCGGGCGATCGAGTCCGCGTACGCCGCCCGGCAGGAGATCCTGGACCGGGAACGGGCCGCGCGGGTGCTGGTCGAGGAGCGGGTCGACGTGACCCTGCCGTACGACCGCCGGCCGCGCGGCGCCCGCCACCCGCTGAGCGTGCTGATGGAGCAGATCAGCGACCTGTTCATCGGCATGGGCTACGAGGTGGCCGAGGGCCCCGAGGTCGAACTGGAGTGGACCAACTTCGACGCGCTGAACATCCCGGCCGACCACCCGGCGCGCGGCCTGATGGACACGTTCCACATCGCACCCGAAGGCTCGGGCCTCGTGCTGCGTACGCACACGTCGCCGGTGCAGGCGCGCACCATGCTCACCCGCAAGCCGCCGATCTACGTGGTGGTGCCCGGCCGGGTCTACCGCACCGACGAGCTGGACGCCACCCACGCGCCGGTGTTCCACCAGGTCGAAGGCCTGGTGGTGGACAAGGGCATCACCATGGCGCACCTGCGCGGCACGCTCGACCACTTCGCCCGGGCCATGTTCGGCGAGGGCGCGAAGACGCGCTGGCGGCCGCACTACTTCCCGTTCACCGAGCCGTCGGCGGAGTTCGACGTCTGGTTCCCGGAGCACCGGGACGGTCCGCAGTGGGTCGAGTGGGGCGGCTGCGGCATGGTCAACCCGCGGGTGCTGCGCGCCTGCGGCATCGACCCGGAGGTCTACTCCGGATTCGCGTTCGGCATGGGCATCGACCGGACCGTGATGGTCCGGCACGGCGTCAGTGACATGCGGGACATGGCCGAGGGCGACGTGCGGTTCACCCGCGCGTTCGGCGCCTGAGCTACGGGAACGGTGGTTTAACAGTCATGCGAGTCTCTGTCAGTTGGCTGCGGGAGTACGTCGACCTGCCGGCCGACCTGCCCACCGGCGACCTGGAGCAGGCGCTGGTCGACCTCGGCATCGAGGTCGAGTCCGTCGTGGACCTGCGCGAGTCGGTCACCGGACCGCTGGTCGTCGGCGAGGTCCTGGAGATCGAGGAGCTGACCGGCTTCAAGAAGCCGATCCGCTTCTGCCGGGTGGACGTCGGCGCCGCGAACGGCACCGGCGAGCCGCAGGAAATCGTCTGCGGGGCGCGCAACTTCGCCGTGGGCGACAAGGTCGTGGTCATCCTCCCCGGCGGCGTGCTGCCGGGCGGGTTCGCCATCGGCGCGCGCAAGACGTACGGGCGCAACTCCCACGGCATGATCTGCTCCGCCCAGGAACTGGGGCTCGGCGACGACCACTCGGGCATCGTCGTGCTGCCCGAGGACGTCAAGGCCCAGCCCGGCGACGACGCGCGGCCCGTCGTCGGCCTGGACGACGTCGTGGTCGAGATGGAGATCACCCCGGACCGCGGGTACGCGCTGAGCGTGCGCGGCATCGCCCGGGAGCTGTCGCACGCGCTCGGCGTGCCGTTCCGCGACCCGGCCGACGCGCCCGCGCCCGGCGGGACCACCGAGCCGGCGTACCCGGTGGAGGTCCGTGACCCGGTCGGCTGCGACCGGTTCGCGGCGCGGATGGTGCGCGGCGTCGACCCGACCGTCGAGACGCCCGGCTGGATGCGGCAGCGCCTCACCGTGGCCGGGGTGCGCAGCATCTCGCTCGCCGTCGACATCACCAACTACCTGATGCTCGAACTCGGCCAGCCGATGCACGCCTTCGACGCGGACCGGATCGCCGGCACGCTCGTGGTGCGCCGCGCCGAGGCGGGGGAGAAGCTGACCACGCTGGACGGGGTGAGCCGCTCCCTGTCCGCCGAGGACCTGGTCATCTGCGACGACACCGGTCCGATCTCGCTGGCCGCGGTGATGGGCGGCGAGACCAGCGAGGTGCTCGCCTCCACCACGAACGTGCTGTTCGAGGCGGCGCACTGGGATCCGGCCACCGTCGGCCGTACCGCGCGACGGCACAAGCTGTTCAGCGAGGCCGCGAAGCGGTGGGAGCGTGGCGTCGACCCGGCGCTGCCGCTCGTCGCGCTGGAGAAGGCGGTCCGGCTGCTCACCGACCTCGCCGGCGGCACCGCCGGCGAGGAGGTGCTCGACATCGACCACGTCGCGCCGCGCACGCCCGTGACGCTGCCGGTGGACCTGCCGTCGCGGCGCGTCGGCGTGGCGTACCCGCCGGACCGGGTGGTGGAGCTGCTGGAGCAGGTCGGCTGCACCGTCACCCGCGGCGCCGACCGGCTCGCCGAGGACCCGGGCAGCGTCGGCACGGCCGCCGGTGGCGGTTCCGCCGCCGGGGGTGGCGAGGTACTGACCGTGACGCCGCCGAGCTGGCGGCCCGACCTGACCGACCCGGCCGACCTGGTGGAGGAGGTGGTACGCCTCGACGGCTACGACCGGGTGCCGTCGGTGCTGCCCACCGCGCCGCCCGGCCGGGGCCTGACCTGGCAGCAGCAGCGCCGCCGGGCCGTCGCCCGCTCGCTCGCCGAGCGCGGCTACGTCGAGGTGCTGGCGCAGCCGTTCGTCGCGCCGGAACTGGTCGACCAACTCGGCCTGCCCGCCGACGACCCGCGCCGCCCCGCGGTACGCCTGGCGAACCCGCTGTCGGAGGAGGAGCCGCTGCTGCGCACCACGCTGCTCGGCCCGCTGCTCGGCATCGTCAAGCGCAACGTCGGCCGGGGCCAGCGGGACGTGGCGATCTACGAGATCGGCACCGTCTTCCACCCGCGTCCCGGCGCCGGCGCCCCGCCCGCGATGGGCGTGGACCGGCGGCCCACCGACGAGGAGTTCGCCGCCGCCGACGCGGTCGTACCCGCCCAGCCCCGGCACGTCGCGGTGGCGCTCACCGGCGAGATCGAACCGGCCGGCTGGTGGGGCGCGGGCCGCACGGCCGGCTGGGCGGACGCCGTCGAGGCGGGCCGGGCGGTGCTCGACGCCGCCGGGATCCCCGCCGACCGGGTGACGGTACGGGCCGGGGAGCGGGCGCCCTGGCACCCGGGCCGCTGCGCCGAGCTGGTGGTGGACGACGTGGTCGTCGGCCACGCCGGTGAGCTGCACCCGGCCGTGCTGGCCGCGCTGGAGCTGCCCCGGCGTACCTGCGCCATGGAACTGGACCTGGACGCGCTGCCCGCCGCCCCGCTGGCGGCCGGCCCGACCATCTCCACGTTCCCGCCGGCGCTGATCGACGTGGCGCTGGTGGTGGACGACTCGGTGCCGGCCGCCGAGGTGCGGGCGGCACTGGTCGAGGGCGCGGGCCCGCTGCTGGAGGACGTCCGCCTGTTCGACGTCTACACCTCCGAGCAGCTCGGCGAGGGACGCAAGTCGCTGGCGTACAAGCTGACGTTCCGCGCCCCGGACCGGACCCTCGCGGGCGAGGAGGCGGTGGCCGCGCGCGACGCGGCGGTCGCTGTCGCCGCCGAGCGCTTCGGCGCCACGCTGCGCGGCGCCTGACGCCCTGCCCGTCGTGGAGTTGCGGCCCGGAATCGGGCCGCAACTCCACGGCTGGCGAGAGACCCGCCTCATTCCTATGCACTCGACTGTATGACCTTGCGGCGGTGTGGCCCCGACGGGTAACCTTCTCTGCATAGTCATGCGGAGGTGGGTATGGGCATTCGGGTTGCTGTTGCCGGGGCGAGTGGATACGCCGGGGGCGAACTGCTGCGCCTGCTCGCCGGTCACCCCGAGTTCGAGCTGATCGCCGCCACCGCGCACAGCCAGGCCGGTCAGCCCGTCACCGCCGTACACCCGCACCTCGCCGGCCTCGACCTGGTGTTCGCCGCCACCGAACCGGCGACCCTGGCCGACGCGGACCTGGTCTTCCTGGCCCTGCCGCACGGGCAGTCCGCGGCGCTCGCCGCGGCTCTGCCCGCCACGGTCAAGGTGGTCGACCTCGGCGCGGACCACCGGCTGCGCGACGCCGGCGCCTGGTCCCGCTACTACGGCGGGGAGCACGCCGGCGCCTGGACCTACGGGCTGCCCGAACTGCCCGGCCGGCGGGCCGAGATCGCCGCCGCGTCGCGGGTCGCCAGCACCGGCTGCTACGCGGTGGCGACCACGCTGGCACTCGCCCCGCTGATCGCCGCCGGCGCGGTACGCCCCGACGACGTGGTGGTGGTCGCCGCCTCCGGCACCTCCGGCGCCGGCCGGGCCGCCAAGGCCCACCTGCTCGGCAGCGAGGTGATGGGCGACCTGACGCCCTACAAGGTGGGCGCGCACCAGCACGTGCCGGAGATCAAGCAGGCCACCGGCGCGACCGGCCTCTCCTTCACCCCGGTGCTCGCGCCGATGCCCCGGGGCATCCTGGCCACAGTCACCGCCGTGCCCACCGGCGACGCCGACCCGCGCGCGGTGCTGGCCGCCGCGTACGCCGACGCGCCGTTCGTGCACGTGCTGCCCGAGGGGGCGTGGCCGCACACCGCCGCGACCGCCGGCTCGAACTCCTGCCACCTCCAGGCGACTGTGGACGTCGACTCGGGGCGGGTGATCGTGGTCAGCGCGATCGACAACCTCGGCAAGGGCGCGGCCGGTCAGGCCGTGCAGAACGCCAACCTGATGGTGGGTCTCCCGGAGACCACCGGTCTGTCCGTGTTTGGAGTGGCCCCGTGAGCGTCACCGTCCCCCGAGGGTTCCGCGCCGCAGGTGTCGCGGCCGGACTGAAGTCCTCCGGCGCCGCCGACGTCGCCCTCGTGATCAACGACGGCCCGGACGCCGGTGTGGCCGGTGTGTTCACCGCCAACCGGGTCAAGGCCGCGCCGGTGCTGTGGAGCCAGCAGGTCGTGCACGGCGGCGTCGTGCGCGCCGTGGTGCTCAACTCCGGCGGCGCGAACGCCTGCACCGGACCGGCCGGCTTCCAGGACACCCACGCCACCGCCGAGCACACCGCCGCCGCGATCACCGCGGCGAACGCCCGGCTCATCGTCGGCGCGGGCGAGGTCGCGGTCTGCTCGACCGGCCTGATCGGCGAGCGGCTGCCGATGGACAAGCTGCTTCCCGGCGTACGCGAGGCGGTGCGCGGCCTGTCCCGCGACGGCGGCCCGGCCGCGGCCGAAGCGATCATGACCACCGACACCCGGCCCAAGACGACCGTGGCGCAGGGTACGGGCTGGACCGTCGGCGGCATGGCCAAGGGCGCGGGCATGCTCGCCCCGGCCATGGCCACCATGCTCTGCGTGCTCACCACCGACGCGGTGGCCGGGCCGGACGCCCTGGACGCCGCGCTGCGCGCCGCCACCCGGATCACGTTCGACCGGATCGACTCCGACGGCTGCATGTCCACCAACGACACGGTGCTGCTGCTGGCCAGCGGCGCCTCCGGCATCGAACCGACCGCCGAGGAGCTGACCGCCGCGGTCACCGCCGCCTGCCACGACCTGGCCCAGCAGCTCCTGGCCGACGCCGAGGGCGCGACCAAGGAGGTCGCGATCGAGGTGGTCGGCGCGGCGAGCGAGGACGACGCGGTCGAGGTGGGCCGCACGGTGGCCCGCAACAACCTGGTGAAGACCGCGCTGTTCGGCAACGACCCGAACTGGGGCCGGATCCTCGCCGCGGTCGGCACCACCGCGGCCGTGTTCGAACCGGACGCCGTGGACGTCGCGGTCAACGGCATCTGGGTGTGCCGGGGCGGCGCCGCCGCCGAGGACCGCGCCAAGGTGGACCTCACCGGTCGCGGCGTGACGGTCCGCATCGACCTGCACGCCGGCGCCGACGCCGCCACCATCTGGACCAACGACCTTTCGCACGCGTACGTCCACGAGAACTCGGCTTACTCCACATGAATCTTTCCGCTGACCTCACCCGGGCACAGGCCAAGGCCGCCACCCTGATCGAGGCGCTGCCCTGGCTGGCCCGTTTCTCCGGCGCCACGGTCGTGGTCAAGTACGGCGGCAACGCCATGGTCGACCCCGAACTCCAGCGGGCGTTCGCCGCCGACATGGTGTTCCTGCGCTACGCCGGCCTGAAGCCGGTCGTGGTGCACGGCGGCGGTCCGCAGATCTCCGCCATGCTCGGCCGCCTCGGCATCGCCAGCGAGTTCCGCGGCGGCCTGCGGGTCACCACCCCGGAGGCGATGGACGTGGTCCGGATGGTCCTGGTCGGTCAGGTCGGCCGGGAACTGGTCGGGCTGATCAACGCGCACGGCCCGTACGCGGTCGGCCTCTCCGGTGAGGACGCCGGGCTGTTCACCGCCGTGCGCCGTCCCGCGTACGTGGACGGGGAACCGGTCGACGTGGGCCAGGTCGGCGACGTGGAGTCGGTGAACGTCTCGGCGGTGACCGACCTGATCGAGGCCGGCCGGATCCCGGTCATCTCGACAGTCGCGCCGGACGCCGACGGGGTGCTGCACAACCTCAACGCGGACACCGCCGCCGCCGCGCTCGCCGTGGCGCTGGACGCCCGCAAGCTCGTCGTGCTGACCGACGTGCCGGGCCTGTACGCCGACTGGCCGGACACGTCCAGCCTGGTCAGCGAGATCACCGCGGACGACCTGGCGAAGCTGCTGCCGTCCCTGGAGTCGGGCATGGTCCCGAAGATGGAGGCCTGCCTGCGGGCGGTGCGCGGGGGAGTACCGGCCGCGCACGTCGTCGACGGCCGAGTCGCCCACTCCACGCTGCTGGAAGTGTTCACGTCGGAGGGCTTCGGAACCATGGTGATCGAGTCATGAGCACGCTGGTGCAGCGGTGGAACGCCACCATGATGGACAACTACGGCACGCCGCCGCTGGCGCTCGTCTCCGGCTCCGGCGCCGTCGTGGTCGACGAGACCGGCCGGGAGTACGTCGACCTGCTCGGCGGCATCGCCGTCAACGCGCTCGGCCACGCCCACCCGGCGGTGGTGGCCGCCGTCAGCAAGCAGGTCGCGACGCTCGGGCACGTGTCCAACCTGTTCGTCGCCGAGCCGCCGGTGGCGCTGGCCGAGCTGCTGCTGGCGCTGGCCGGCCGCCCCGGCCGGGTGTTCTTCGCCAACTCCGGCGCGGAGGCCAACGAGGCCGCGTTCAAGCTGTCCCGGCTCACCGGCCGCCGGCACGTGGTCGCCACCCACGGCGGCTTCCACGGCCGGACCATGGGCGCGCTGGCGCTGACCGGGCAGCCCGCCAAGGCCGACCCGTTCCGCCCGCTGCCCGGCGACGTGACCCACGTGCCGTTCGGCGACGCCGACGCGCTGGCCGAGGCCGTCACCGACGACACCGCCATGCTGATCATCGAGCCGATCCAGGGCGAGAACGGCGTGGTCGTCCCGCCGCCCGGCTACCTGGCCGCGGCCCGGCGGATCACCGCCGCGCACGGCGCGCTGCTGGTGCTCGACGAGGTGCAGACCGGCGTCGGCCGCACCGGTCACTGGTTCGCCCACCAGGCCGAGGGCGTCGAGCCGGACGTGATCACGCTCGCCAAGGGCCTCGGCGGCGGGCTGCCGCTGGGCGCCTGCCTGGCCTTCGGCCGGGCCGCCGACCTGCTCACTCCCGGATCGCACGGCACCACGTTCGGCGGCAACCCGATCAGCTGCGCCGCCGCGCTCGCCGTCGTCTCCACGATCGCCCACGAGGGCCTGCTCGACCACGTCAAGCGCGTCGGCGAGCGGCTGCGGCGCGGCGTCGAGGCGCTCGGGCACCCGCTGGTCCGCGAGGTGCGCGGCGCCGGGCTGCTGCTCGGCATCGTGCTCGACCAACCGGTCTCCGCCGCGGCCGCGGCGGCGCTGCGCGAGGCGGGCTTCCTGGTCAACCCGGTGCAGCCGGACGTGGTCCGGCTCGCCCCGCCGCTGATCCTCACCGCGGCGCAGGCCGACGCGTTCCTCGCCGCGCTGCCGGCCGCGCTGTCCGCCGCCGTTCCCACCGGCACCGCCGCGGCCGCCGAGGCCGCCGCGCCGGGCCTTCCCGCCGCCGCGACCGCCGGCACCGCCGCGACCGACGCCACGACCCCGACGGAGGCTCCCGCATGATCCGCCACTTCCTGCGCGACGACGACCTCACGCCCGCCGAGCAGGCCGCCGTGCTCGACCTCGCCGCCCGGATGAAGGCCGACCGGTACGGGCACCAGCCGCTGGCCGGGCCTAAGTCGGTGGCGGTGCTGTTCGACAAGCAGAGCCTGCGTACCCGGATCTCGTTCGACGTGGGCATCGCCGAGCTGGGCGGGCACCCGCTCGTGGTGGACACCCAGGTCACCCACTTCGGTCGGGGCGAGACGCTCGGCGACGCCGGCCGGGTGCTGTCCCGCTACGTCGCCGCGATCGTGCTGCGCACCCACGGCGACGACCGGATCGCCGAGGTCGCCGCGCACGCCACGGTGCCGGTGGTCAACGCGCTCACCGACACGTACCACCCCTGCCAGCTGCTGGCCGACCTGCTCACCGTGCGGGAACGCTTCGGCGGCACCGCCGGGCGGATCCTCACGTACGTGGGCGACGCGGCGAACAACATGGCCCACTCGTACCTGCTGGCCGGCGCGACCGCCGGGATGCACGTGCGGATCGCCGGGCCGGACGGGTTCCAGCCGGACCCGGAGATCGTGGCCCGCGCCGAGAAGATCGCCGCCACCACCGGCGGTTCGGTGCAGCTGTTCACCGACCCGGCCGAGGCGGTACGCGGCGCGCACGTGATCGCCACCGACACGTGGACGTCGATGGGGCAGGAGGGCGACGGGCTGGACCGGATCACCCCGTTCCTGCCGTACCAGGTCAACGCCGAGCTGCTCGGCCGCGCCGACGCCGACGTGATCGTGCTGCACTGCCTGCCCGCCCACCGCGGCGAGGAGATCACCGACGAGGCGCTCGACGGCCCGCACAGCGCGGTGTTCGACCAGGCGGAGAATCGGCTGCACGCCCAGAAGGCGCTGCTGACGTTTCTCCTGGAGGAATCCGCATGACCGCTCCGCTGACCCGCGCCGCGCGGCACGCCCGCATCGTCGAGCTGATCCGCGACACCCCCATCCACTCGCAGACCGAGCTGGCCGACCTGCTCGCCGGGGACGGCATCCAGGTCACCCAGGCCACGCTGTCGCGCGACCTGAAGGAACTGGGAGCGGTGACCGCGCGGGGCGGCGACGGGCGGGGCGTCTACCTGATCCCGGAGGACGGGCACCGGCCGCTGCGCGACGCCGAGGGCGCGCCGGCCCGGCTGGTCCGGTTGCTGCGTGAGCTGCTCAACGGTGTCGACTCCAGCGGCAACATCGCGGTGCTGCGCACCCCGCCGGGTGCGGCGCAGTACCTCGCCAGCGCGCTGGACCGGGCCGGCCTGTCCGAGATCGTCGGCACCATCGCCGGCGACGACACCATCCTCGTCGTGGCCCGCGAGGCCGACGGTGGGGCCGCGCTGGGTGAGCGGCTCGCCGCCTGGGCCCGCCGCGACGACACAGCCGAAGGGGGCACCTCGTGACCGAGCGGGTCGTGCTGGCGTACTCCGGGGGCCTGGACACCTCGGTCGCCATCCCGTACCTGGCCGAGCGGACCGGCGCGGAGGTCGTCGCGGTCGCTGTCGACGTCGGCCAGGGCGGCGAGGACATGACAGTGATCCGGCAGCGCGCGCTCGACTGTGGCGCCGTCGAGTCCGAGGTGGTCGACGCCCGCGACGAGTTCGCCGCCGACTACTGCCTGCCGGCGATCCGGGCCAACGCCCTCTACATGGACCGCTACCCGCTGGTGTCCGCGCTGTCCCGGCCGCTGATCGTCAAGCACCTGGTCGCGGCGGCGCGTGCCCACGGCGGCACGATCGTGTCGCACGGCTGCACCGGCAAGGGCAACGACCAGGTCCGGTTCGAGGTCGGCCTGGCCGCGCTCGCGCCCGACCTGAAGGTCGTCGCCCCGGCCCGGGACTTCGCCTGGACCCGGGACAAGGCCATCGCGTTCGCCGAGGAGAGGGGCCTGCCGATCGACGTGTCGGCGAAGTCGCCGTACTCGATCGACCAGAACCTGTGGGGCCGGGCCGTGGAGACGGGTTTCCTGGAGGACATCTGGAACGCCCCGGTCGAGGACCTCTACGCGTACACCGAGGACCCGGCCTCGGAACGCGACCCGGACGACGTGGTGATCACGTTCGACGGCGGTGTCCCGGTCGCGATCGACGGCGAGACGGTCACCCCGTACCAGGCGATCCGGGAGCTGAACCGGCGGGCCGGGGCGCACGGCGTGGGCCGGCTGGACATGGTCGAGGACCGGCTGGTCGGCATCAAGAGCCGCGAGGTGTACGAGGCGCCCGGCGCGCTCGCCCTGATCACCGCCCACCAGGAGCTGGAGGCGGTGACAGTCGAGCGGGATCTCGCCCGGTTCAAGCGCGGCGTCGACCAGCGCTGGGGAGAGCTGGTCTACGACGGGCTCTGGTTCTCGCCGCTGAAGCGGTCGCTGGACGCGTTCATCGACGACGCCCAGCGGCACGTCACGGGTGAGGTACGGCTGCGCCTGCACGGCGGCCGGGCGGCGGTGACCGGCCGGCGCTCGGAGGCGAGCCTCTACGACTTCGGCCTGGCCACCTACGACACCGGCGACACGTTCGACCAGTCGCTGGCGAAGGGATTCGTGCAACTGTGGGGACTGCCCAGCAAGATGGCCGCGCAACGGGACGCCCGGATGGGAGGGGCCTGATGGGGGGCACCACAATGGGTGGGGTGGACGACAAGAGCCTGACCGAGAACAGCGCCCCCGCCAACCGGACGAGCCTCTGGGGCGGCCGGTTCGCCGGCGGTCCCGCCGAGGCGCTCGCGCGGCTGTCGGTGAGCGTCCAGTTCGACTGGCGCCTCGCCCCGTACGACATCGCCGGTTCCCGCGCGCACGCCCGGGTCCTCGCCGGCGCCGGCCTGCTCGACCCGGACGAACTGGGCCGGATGCTGGCCGCGCTGGACGACCTGGAGGCGGCGTGCGCCTCCGGCGCGTTCCGCCCGACAGTCGACGACGAGGACGTGCACACCGCGCTGGAGCGCGGCCTGCTGGAACGCCTCGGCAGCCTCGGCGGCAAGCTGCGCGCCGGCCGGTCCCGCAACGACCAGGTCGCCACCGACCTGCGGCTCTACCTGCGCGACCACGCCCGCGGCGTGGCGGCCCGGCTGGTCGAGCTGGCCGAGGCCCTGGTGGAGCAGGCGGAGCGGCACGTGGACACCGCCGCGCCGGGCATGACCCACCTGCAGCACGCCCAGCCGGTGACGTTCGGGCACTGGCTGCTGGCTCACGTGCAGCCGCTGCTGCGCGACCTGGAACGGATGCGCGACTGGGACGAGCGGACCGCGATCAGCCCGCTCGGCGCGGGCGCGCTGGCCGGCTCGGGGCTGCCGCTGGACCCGGTGGCGGTCGCCAAGGAGCTGGGTTTCCGCACCTCGTTCGCCAACTCGATGGACGCGGTCGCGGACCGCGACTTCGTCGCCGAGTTCCTGTTCGTCACTGCCATGATCGGCGTGCACCTGTCCCGCCTCGGCGAGGAGGTGGTGCTCTGGACGTCGCAGGAGTTCGGCTGGGTCGAGCTGGACGACGCCTTCGCCACCGGCTCGTCGATCATGCCGCAGAAGAAGAACGCGGACATCGCCGAGCTGGCCCGGGGCAAGTCCGGCCGGCTGGTCGGCGGCCTGATGAGCGTGCTCACCATGCTCAAGGGCCTGCCCATGACGTACGACCGGGACATGCAGGAGGACAAGGAGCCGGCGTTCGACGCGGTCGACACGCTGGAGCTGCTGCTGCCCGCGCTGGCCGGAATGATCTCCACGATGACGGTCCGGGTGGACCGGCTGGTCGCGAGCGCCCCGTCGGGCTTCTCGCTCGCCACCGAGGTCGCCGACTGGCTGGTCCGGCGCAACGTGCCGTTCCGCGACGCGCACGAGATCACCGGCAAGCTGGTGGCGCTCTGCGCGGCCCGCGACTGCGCACTGGACGAGGTGTCCGACGCCGACCTGGCCGCGGTCAGCGAGCACCTGGACCCGTCGGTACGCGACGTGCTCTCGGTGCGCTCGGCGCTGGCCGCCCGCATCACGCCCGGCTCCACCGGCCCCGGTCCGGTCGCCGACCAGCTCGCCGCCGCGGCGGACAAGCTGACCGGCTGGCGCGAGTGGGCCGCCGAGCGGGTCGTCCCCCGCTGACCTTCACGGCTGCGCGCAGATCTTGGTACGGAACGGGCCCCTGTGTGGGCGCCTCCGTACCAGGATCTGCGGGCCGCGCTTCCCGGTCAGCCGGTGGGCCGCTCGCGTTTGGGCAGCTTCGCGACCACCGCGTCGTACGAACCGTCGACCGCTTCGATCAGCTCGTCGTCGGGGATGCCGCCGGAGAGCCGCAGCGTGTTCCAGCCCGACCGGCCGATGTAGGGGGAGGGGCGCGCGTCGTCGGGGAACCGGTGCAGCCACTCGTCGGCCACCTCCCGGGACGGCCCGCACTTCACCCCGAGCCGCGCCTCACCCTCCGGGGAGCCGAGGAACGCGAAGATCCGGCTGCCCACCTTCACCACCTCGTCGCCCTCCCACGGCCGGTCGAGCCAGGCTCCCGGCTTGGCCAGGCAGTAGGCCAGCATCTCCTCGCGCGTCATCGCGTCCTCCCGTGCCGTCGTCCGGCACAGTCTCGCCCGCCGCTGTGACAGCCCGCGTCGCCCGGCCGCCGGTCAGTCGCCGGTGCCGGTGCGGACGGTGAGCCGCTCGTAGCGCTGCCGGGCCGCCTGGGCGCTGCCCAGCCCCAGCCCGAAGGCGATCGCCTGCCAGGTCATGCCCCGGCCGCGGGCCACCTGCAACAGGCCGGCCTCCAGCGCGTCCACCTCGGCCCGCACGTGCGGGATCAGCGTCAGCGCGGCCATCAGGTCGGCCTGGTCGACGGGCTCCTCGCCCTCGTCCAGCTCGGCGCCACCGGCGAGCGCCATCACCAGCGTGGCCGCCTCGTAGGCGTCGGGCACGTCGGGGTGGGCATAACGCCTGCGGCGGGAGTTGGTGCCGGCGTGCCGCTCGGCGATCCGCAGCAGCGCCGCGTAGTTGCGGTGGGCCCGGGCCTGGGCAGCATCCGGAGCGGTGAACGGGTCGTTGTCCACGGTGACCATGCCGTCCATCCCACACCTAAGAATGGCCTGTTGTCAACACCCTGTTGAAAGTCATTCGTGCAAAGGGTCGTGCGCTCAGGGCGTGGTGAGAAGACGGCGCGTCATGCCACCACAGACGCGCCGCGGGGTGTTCCGGGTTGCCCGGAACGGCCGATTCAGGCCGGTGAGTTCCGCACCGGGGCCGTCGGGCCGGGCCGACGGCGTGGGACGTGCCGCCGGTAGACGCTGACGCTCGGCTCGTCCGCCAGCCAGAACCGCCACGGCAGGTCGTGCGCGGCGGCCACCCCGACTCGCGGCCCGGCGACGATCCGTGCCGGGTCGACCGGGTTCGCCGGTGGCGTCAGCAGCAGCGGGCCGCTGCCGTCGATCGCCGAGGTGCCGTTCGCCTCCCGCCCGAGCCCGAGCGCGGTGACCAGCCGGGCCGGTCCGCGGGCCAGCTCCCGGTCGGTGGCGCGCGGCCGGCGTTCGCGGGCGATCTCGACGCCGTCGACCACCTCGCCCGCGCGCAGCAGCACCGCCGCCGCCTCGCCGTCGCGACCGCAGACGATGTTGGCGCACCAGTGCATGCCGAACACGAAGTACACGTACACGTGCCCGGCGGGCCCGAACATGACTCTGTTGCGCGGCGTCGGCCCGCGGTGGGCGTGCGACGCCGGGTCCTCGCCGGTGCCCGCGTACGCCTCGACCTCGGTGAGCCGGACGGTGACGCCGCCGGCCGACACGGTCCAGCCGAGCAGCGTCCGCGCGGTGTCGGCGATCCGGGCGGCCGATGCGTCGAGCCAGGGGTACGTCATCGCGGCAAGGGTAGTCGGTGGGTGGCGCGTGATCCGGGCCACGCCGGGGTGGGCAGCCACCGGAATAGTTGACTCGTCAAATATGTTGTGAGGAGCGATCCCGGGCGACCGGTCCGGACCCCACGCGAGGAGCTGGTCATGCAGTTCGGAGTCTTCACCGTCGGTGACGTCACCGTCGACCCCACGAACGGGCGGCTGCCGTCCGAGCGTGAGCGGATCAAGGCCATGACCGCCATCGCGCTCAAGGCCGAGGAGGTCGGCCTGGACGTCTTCGCCACCGGCGAGCACCACAACCCGCCGTTCGTGCCGTCGTCGCCGACCACCATGCTCGGCTGGATCGCCGCGCGCACCGAACGGCTGCTGCTGTCGACCTCGACCACGCTGATCACCACGAACGACCCGGTGAAGATCGCCGAGGACTACGCGATGCTCCAGCACCTGGCCGACGGCCGGGTGGACCTGATGATGGGCCGCGGCAACACCGGCCCGGTCTACCCGTGGTTCGGGCAGGACATCCGCAACGGCATCCCGCTGGCCATCGAGAACTACGACCTGCTGCACCGGCTGTGGCGCGAGGACGTGGTCGACTGGAAGGGCCGCTTCCGTACGCCGTTGCAGTCGTTCACCTCGACCCCGCGCCCGCTCGACGGCGTGCCGCCGTTCGTCTGGCACGGCTCGATCCGCAGCCCGGAGATCGCCGAGCAGGCCGCGTACTACGGTGACGGCTTCTTCGCCAACCACATCTTCTGGCCGAAGGAGCACACGCAGCGGATGGTCGGCCTCTATCGGGAGCGGTTCGCGCACTACGGCCACGGCTCGCCGGACCAGGCGATCGTCGGCCTCGGCGGGCAGGTGTTCATGCGCCGCAACTCCCAGGACGCGGTACGCGAGTTCCGCCCCTACTTCGACAACGCCCCCGTCTACGGGCACGGCCCGTCGCTGGAGGAGTTCACCCGCGAGACGCCGCTGACAGTGGGCAGCCCGCAGCAGGTCATCGACCGGACGCTGGGCTTCCGCGAGTACGTCGGCGACTACCAGCGACAGCTGTTCCTCATGGACCACGCCGGACTGCCGCTGAAGACCGTGCTGGAGCAGCTCGACCTGCTGGGCGAGGAGGTGGTGCCGGTGCTGCGCAAGGAGTTCGACTCGATGCGTCCCCCGCACGTGCCCGAGGCGCCCACCCACGCGAGCCTGCTGGCCGCCCGCGACGCCGCCCCGGCCGCCGGGGAGCAGCGATGACCGGCCGTACCCTGGCGGTCGTCTCGGCCGGTCTCGGCCAGCCGTCGTCCACCCGCCTGCTCGCCGACCAGCTCGCCGCGGCCGCCCGCGACGAGCTGGCCGGCCGCGGCGCGACGGTGGAACTGCGCGTGGTCGAACTGCGCGAGCACGCCCACGACGTGGTGAACCACCTGCTCACCGGCTTCGCACCGGCCGCGCTGCGGCGCACGCTCGACGAGGTGGCCGCCGCCGACGGGCTGATCGCGGTGACGCCGATCTTCAACGCGTCGTACAACGGGCTGTTCAAGTCGTTCTTCGACGTGGTCGACCGGGACGCGCTGGCCGGCAAGCCGGTGCTGCTCGGGGCGACCGGCGGCACCGCCCGGCACTCGCTGGCGCTGGAGCACGCGGTCCGGCCCATGTTCACGTACCTGCGGGCGGCGACACTGCCCACGGCGGTGTTCGCCGCGCCGGAGGACTGGGCCGGCGACGACGGCGACAGCGCGCTGCGGTCCCGGATCCGCCGGGCCGGGGCCGAACTGGCCGAGCAGGTGGACCGCCGTCCGCCCGCGACCGGCCCGGCCGACCCGTTCGCGCTCACCACCGACTTCGCCGACCTGCTCGCCGGCCGCGACCCGTCCTGACGCCTGGCGGACCGGACCGGCTGGCCGCGCGGGGCGTCAGTCGTCGGCCGGCTCGGGCCGGTGGGCGACGAGCACCGGGCAGTGGGAGTGCTGCACCAGCGCCTGGCTGACCGAGCCGAGCAGCAGCCCGGCGAAGCCGCCCCGGCCCCGGGAACCGACCACCACGAGCGCCGCCTCGCCGCTGGCCTCCCGGAGCGCCGTCTCCGGCGAGGCGGCGGTCACGGCACGCTCCGTCACGCGCAGGCCCGGGTGCGCCGCCCGGACCCGGGCCGCGGCCTCGGCCAGCAGCCCGGCCGCCTCGGCCTGCTCGGCGGTGGACGCCTCCGCCGCGACCTCCGGCGCCACCGCGCCGCGTTCCGGCGAGCGGACGTGCATCAGCACCAGCTCCGCGTCGCGCCGCTCGGCCTCGTCCGCCGCCAGCTCGATCGCGTACGCGGCCGAGTCGGAACCGTCCACGCCGACCAGCACCGGACCGTCCACCGGGATCGGTTGCTCCTCGGGCCGGACGATCAGCACCGGGCAGTGCCCATGCTGCGCGAGCTGCCCGCTGACCGAGCCGAGCAGCAGGCCGGCGAAACCGCCCACGCCCCGGCTGCCCACCACGACCAGCTCGGCGCGGCGGGACTCCTCGACCATCGTGGCGCCCGGACCGCCGGCGACCTGGCGCACCTGCACCCGCAGGCCCGGGTGCCGCTCGGCCAGGTCGGCGGCGACCGACTCCAGCATCTTCTCCGACTCCGCGGTGGGCGCCGGCACCCCCAGGTCGTACGGGTTGAGCGGCACGCCGTAGCCCAGTGGGTGCAGGTAGCCGTGCACCAGCAGCAGCGGCCGGGAACGGGCGACGGCGGTCGCGGCGGCCAGGTCGGCGGCGGCCAGGCTGGACGGCGATCCGTCCACTCCCACCACGACGGGTCGGTTCATCAGGTGCTTTCCCTCCGGTCGGCTCAGGCCATTGTGGCGCTGCCGGCCCCGTCCGGGCCGGGGAACCGGCTCAGTGGGTCCGGCCGCCCCGGTGCCGGACGACGGCCAGCGGGCTGTGGCAGTGGTGCAGCACGGCGTGGCTGACCGAGCCGAGCAGCAGCGCACCGAGGCTACCGCGACCGTGCGCGCCGACCACCGTCAGCTGCGCGCCGACGGACTCCTCGACGAGCACCCGGGACGGCGTGGCGGCGGCGACCAGCTTCGGCCGTACCGTGACCTCCGGGTAGCGCTCGGCCCAGCCGGCGACCGCCTCGGCCAGCACCCGCTGCTCGTCGGCGCGCAGCTCCTGCGGGTCGTACGCCAGCGGCACGACGTCGCCGAACGCCTCCCGGTAGGTCACCGGCTGCGGGTAGAGCCAGGTGTGCACCACGACCAGTTCGGCGCCGCGCGCCGCGGCCTCGGCGAACGCGAACCCGACCGCCTCGTCGGACAGCGCGGAGCCGTCCACGCCGACCACCACCGGACCGTCGGCGCGGGCCTCACCACGGGCGACGAGCACCGGGCAGTCCGCGCGGGCGGAGAGCTGCACCGCGGCGGAGCCGACCAGCAGTTCGGCGAAGCCGCCGAGTCCCCGGTGACCCAGCACGAGCAGCGCGGCGTCGCGGCTCTCCCGCAGCAGCACCGCGACCGGCCCGCCGTCGACCACCGCCCCGGTCACCGCCAGGTCCGCGTCGACCTTGCGGGCCTCGTCCACCGCCTCCTCGACCAGCTTCTCGGCCTCCTGGCGCAGCTCGACGTCGGGCAGCACCGGGGCGACCATGCCCAGCGGCGTGCCGACCAGCGGCCAGAGGAACGCGTTCACCACCCGCAGCGGCCGGTGCCGCAGCACCGCCTCGCGTGCGGCCAGCCGTACCGCGTCCAGCGCGGACGGGGAGCCGTCCACACCCACCACGACGGGGGCACCGGTTCTGTCGGTCATCACGTCCTCCTTCGGTTCCCCCTCAGCCTGCGCCGACGGCTCCCACCCGGGCAGAGTCGATCCGCCCGGCCCGGCCGGGACCATCGGCCCCTACCGGCCGGGACGACGGCGGGGTGAAATGGAACCAGTGCTCCCTCCTGTCGACCCTGGAGGCGCGATGACCCCGCTGGAGATGCTCCGCGTCCACCCCTTCCTGGCCGGGCTGCCCGACGAGTGGCTGCCCCGGCTCACCGGCTACGCCCGCCCGGTGGTCTGGCATCCCGGGCACCGGCTGTTCCGCGCCGGCCAGCAGGCCGACCGCTTCTGGCTGGTCCGCGGCGGCCAGGTGGCGCTCGACTTCCCGGTGCCGGGTCGCGGCGACGTGGGCATCGAGACGATCGGGCCGGGCGGGGTGCTCGGCTGGTCCTGGCTGTTCCCGCCGTACCGCTGGCAGTTCGGCGCGGTCGCCACCCAGCGCAGCACCGCGGTCGAACTCGACGCCGACGGGGTACGCCGGCTGATGGAGTCCGACGACACGCTCGGCCGTCAGCTCACCACCCGGTTCATGAGCGTGGTGGTCGACCGGCTCCAGGCGTCCCGGGTGCGGCTGCTCGACCTCTACGGCTACCCGACGGCGGCGGCGAGCTAGGGCTCAGCGGTCGCGGACGACCAGCTCGTCCACCTCGAGGCGGCCGATGCGCAGTTCGCGGATCACCGCGCGGCGCACGGCGAGCCGGCCGATCACGAGCGAGCCCACCGCCACGGCGCCGAGCGCGAACGCGCCGAAGGCGATCGCGCCGATCGCGGTCGCACCCAGGGCTCGTGCACCTGTCGCGCCCGCGCCGGTGGCCTGCGCGCCGACGGCCCGCGCCCCGGTGGCCTGCGCGCCGCTCGCGCCCAGGGCGCGGATACGTGCGGTCGGAAGCAGGTTCGGCATGCCCCGATCGTAGTGCGCCGCGGCCGGACCGGTCAGGTGACGGTGAGGCCGCGGGCGGCGAACTGCCCGCGTACCCGGGTCAGCAGGTCGGCGTCCGGCGGCTCGGTGCCGGCCAGCGGGAAGGTCAACCCCAGCTCGGCGTACTTGTGCGCGCCGAGCCGGTGGAACGGCAGCACCTCGACGCGCTGCACCGTGGCCAGCCCGGCGGCGACGTCGGCCACCCGTTCCACCTCGTCGACCGCGTCGGTCAGGCCGGGCACCAGCACGTACCGGATCCAGATCGGCGTACCCCGGTCGGCCAGCCGTTGCGCGAAGCGCAGCGTCGGCGCGAGCCGGCCGGTGCCGGTGACCCGGCGGTACGTCTGCGGGTTGCCCGCCTTGACGTCGAGCAGCACCAGGTCGGTGGCGTCCAGCAGCGCGTCGTCGGCGCGGACGCCGAGGAAGCCGGAGGTGTCCAGCGCGGTGTGCAGGCCGAGGTCGTGGCAGCGGCGCAGCAGCTCGCCGGTGAACGCCGGCTGCAGCAGCGGCTCCCCGCCGCTCACGGTGACGCCGCCGCCCGCGACCTGGATGAACCGGCGGTACCGGGTGGCGAGCGTGACCATCTCGTCCACCGTCCGGCGCCGGCCGCTGCGGCCGTACCAGGTGTCCGGGCTGTGGCAGTAGCGGCAGCGCAGCGGGCAGCCGGCCAGGAAGACCACGAACCGGGTGCCCGGCCCGTCCACCCCGACCGAGGTGTCCCACGAGTGCACCGCGCCGGTGACGGCACCCGGCGCCGCCGGAGTCACCTCCGGCGGCGCGGGCGGGCGGCCGTTCACAGCGACCCGTGGAAGGTCCGCGACACCACGTCGCGCTGCTGCTCCGGCGTGAGCCGGACGAAGTTCACCGCGTACCCGGAGACCCGGACGGTGAGCTGCGGGTACCGCTCCGGGTGCGCCATCGCGTCCAGCAGCGTGGCCCGGTCCAGCACGTTGACGTTGAGGTGGAACCCGCCGGCGTCGGCGTAGCCGTCGAGCACCCCGGCCAGGTTCGCGATCCGCTCGTCGCGGGTGTGGCCCAGGCCGTCCGGCGTGACGGTGCCGGTCAGCGAGATGCCGTCGCGGGCCGCGTCGTACGGCAGCTTCGCCACCGACAGCGCCGAGGCGACCAGGCCGTGCGTGTCGCGCCCGTTCATCGGGTTCGCCCCCGGCGCGAACGGCTCACCGGCGCGCCGGCCGTCCGGCGTGTTGCCGGTGTGCTTGCCGTACACGACGTTCGAGGTGATGGTGAGCACCGACATGGTCAGCTCCGCGTCGCGGTACGTGCGCTGCCGGCGCAGCTTCTCCGCGAACGTCTCGACCAGCCACACCGCGATCTCGTCGGCCCGGTCGTCGTCGTTGCCGTACGTCGGGAACTCGCCCTCGACCGCGTAGTCGACGGCCTGGCCGGTGGCGTCGCGCAGCACCTTCACCCGGCCGTACCGGATGGCCGACAGGCTGTCCACGGCGACCGACAATCCGGCGATGCCGGTGGCCATGAACCGGCGCACCGGGTGGTCGTGCAGCGCCATCTCCAGCCGCTCGTACGCGTACCTGTCGTGCTGGTGGTGGATCACGTTCAGCGCGTCGACGTACGTCTGCGCGAGCCAGTCCAGCGTCCGGTCGTACGCGGCCAGCACCTCGTCGTAGTCGAGCGTCTCGCCGCCCACCGGTGCGGCCGGCGGTGCCACCTGCGCGCCGGTCAGCTCGTCCCGGCCGCCGTTGATCGCGTACAGCAGCGCCTTCGCCAGGTTCGCGCGGGCGCCGAAGAACTGCATGTCCCGGCCGACCCGCATGGCGGACACGCAGCAGGCGATCGCGGTGTCGTCGTCGTACGCCGGGCGGATCAGCTCGTCGTTCTCGTACTGGATGGCGCTGGTGTCCAGCGACACCTGGGCGCAGAACCGCTTGAACCCCTCGGGCAGGCGCGGCGACCAGAGCACCGTGAGGTTCGGCTCCGGCGCCGGGCCGAGGTTGTAGAGCGTCTGGAGGTAGCGGAACGCGGTGCGGGTGACCAGCGGCCGGCCGTCCGCGCCCATCCCGCCGAGCGACTCGGTGACCCAGGTGGGGTCGCCGGAGAACAGCTGGTCGTACTCGGGGGTGCGCAGGAAGCGGATGATCCGCAGCTTGATCACGAAGTCGTCGATCAGCTCCTGTGCGCCGCTCTCGTCCAGCCGCCCCTCGGCGATGTCCCGCCGCAGGTACGCGTCGACGAACCCGGCGGTGCGGCCGAGCGACATCGCGGCGCCGTTCTGCTCCTTCGTGGCGGCCAGGTAGGCGAAGTAGAGCCACTGGATCGCCTGCGCGCCGGTGGCCGCCGGGCGGGAGATGTCGAAGCCGTACGAGGCGGCCATCTCCCTCAGCTCACCGAGCGCGCGGATCTGCTCGGCCAGTTCCTCCCGGTCGCGGATCACGTCGTCGGTGCTGCGCCGGTCGTCCAGCGCCGCCTTGAGCGCGCGACGCTCCTCGACCAGCCGGTCCACGCCGTACAGCGCCACCCGGCGGTAGTCGCCGATGATCCGCCCGCGCCCGTACGCGTCGGGCAGCCCGGTGATGACGTGCGAGCGCCGCGCCGCCAGCACGTTCGCCGGGTACGCGTCGAACACCGCGTCGTTGTGCGTGCGCCGGTACCGGGTGAAGATCTCGTGCACGCGCGGGTCCGGTTCGCGCCCGTACGCGCGCAGCGCCGTCTCCACCATCCGCAGCCCGCCGGCCGGCATGATCGCCCGCCGCAGCGGCGCGTCGGTCTGCAACCCGACGATCAGCTCCCGCTCCCGGTCGATGTAGCCCGGGGCGTGCGAGGTGATCGTCGACGGGGTGGCCGCGTCGACGTCGTACACGCCGCGCCGCCGCTCCTCGCCGAACATCTCCCGCAGCCGGTCCCACACGGCGAGCGTGCGCGGCGTCGGCCCGGTGAGGAACGACGCGTCCCCGGTGTACGGCTCGTGGTTGTGGCGGACGAAGTCGGCCACGTCGACTGTCTCCTGCCACGCTCCGGCGTGGAATCCGCGCCAGGGGGCCAGGGGTTCGGTGGCGGTCATGTCGGTCCCTCTCCGGGCGTCGGCGGTGGCCCGGTCCCCGCGGGGTGCGGGGACCGGGGGCGGGGGTCAGGGCTGGAGCACGAGCCGGGCGGCGACCCGGCCGGCGAGGACGTCGTCCACCGCGTCGTTGATCTCGTCGAGCTTGCGGGTCTCGTAGACGACCCGGGTGCGGCCGGCGGCGTGCAGCGCGAAGACCTCGGCCAGGTCGGCGCGGGTGCCGACGATCGAGCCGAGCACCGTGATGCCCTTGAGCACCGTCTCGAAGACGGGCAGGGTGATCGCGTTGTCGGCGGGCAGCGACACCAGCACCAGCCGGCCGCCGCGGCGCAGCGAGCGGTGGGCCTGCTCGATCACCCGAGGGCTCGCGGCCAGCACGATCGCCACGTCCACGCCGCCCAGCGCGGTGATCCGCTCGACCGGGTCGGTGGTGGCGGCGTCGACGGTGTGCGCCGCGCCCAGCGACGTGGCCAGCTCCAGCTTCTCGGCGGTCACGTCCACCGCGACCGTCTCGGCGCCGAAGATCTGCGCGTACTGCTGCGCGAGGTGGCCCAGGCCGCCGATGCCGAAGATCGCCACCCGCTCGCCCGGCCGCACCCCGGCGACCTTGACGGCCTTGTACGTGGTGACGCCCGCGCAGGTCAGCGGCGCGGCCTCGAACGGGTCCACCCCGTCGGGCACGCGGACCGCGTAGCGGGCCGAGGCCACCGCGTACTCGGCGTGCGCGCCGTCGATGCTGTAGCCGGTGTTGCGCTGCGACTCGCACAGCGTCTCCCAGCCGGTCACGCAGTACGAGCAGGTGCCGCAGGCCCAGCCGAGCCAGGGCAGCGCGACCCGGTCGCCGACGGCGTGTTCGGTGACGCCGGGGCCGACCTGCTCGACCAGGCCGACGCCCTCGTGTCCGGGGACGAACGGCGGGGCAGGCTTCACCGGCCACTCGCCGCGGGCGGCGTGGATGTCGGTGTGGCAGAGTCCGCTGGCTTCGATGCGGACCAGGATCTCGCCCGGGCCGGCCTCCGGCACGGGACGCTCGGTGATCTCCATCGGACGGTCGAACGCGGTGACGACACTGGCGCGCATCGGGGGCCTCCCTCGGTCTCGTTCTCACCCTCAGCGTCGTCGGTCCGGGCGCTGCGGGGCAGGGGCGCAGGACCGCGGTGACCCGGGACCAACGGCCCATCCCGGGCGGAGGAACGGCGGTACGGCCGCCGGTGACGTGCCGGCGGCCGTACCCCGGTGGTGGTCAGCGGTCGACGACCAGGCGGCGGGCCCGCAGCACGCGCGCCCACCAGGGCCGGTGGTCCGGGCGCAGCCGCGGCGCCGGCACGCCGCGCAGGCTGACCCAGCCGCCCGGCCCCATGGTGACGGTGCCGACCGACGGCGGTCGGCGCCGCGACCACACCGCGACGGCGGCGGTGAGCGCCGCGAC
>NZ_RCVK01000290.1:0-39009 GCF_003667485.1 Micromonospora sp. BL1 | reverse complement strand
GGGCAGGGCAGGGCAGGGCAGCGGGACGAGTGGGTCAGGGGTGCGGGACGTGGGTGGCGAGGACTCGGAGGGTTTCGGCGGTGGCTACGGCGTCGCTACGAGCGCTGCCGTGCCGGCCGTCGCTGCTGTACAGCGACGGGTCGGCCACCAGCGGGTGGTCGGTCAGGTGGACGTGCAGCGTGCCCAGCCGTTCGGCCACGCCCCGGGTGTGCCGGGACAGCCGGCGCATCCGCTCGCCCAGGCCCGCGCGTAGCGCGTCCGGCACCGCCGGGCTGTGCGACACGTCGAACATGCCCACCGTGATCACGTCCGCTCCCGCCTCCCGCAACGCGGCGATCATCGCGGTCAGCTCGGCGTCGACCGCGTCCGGGTCGTAGGCGGACCGGAACGCGTCGTTGCCGCCGCACACCACCAGGGCGAGGTCCGGTGCGAAGGCCAGCGCGTCGGCGAGCTGCGTGGCCCGCACCTCGTGTGCCCGCAGCCCGCGCCGGCCCAGGTTCAGGTAGGCCAGCTCCGGCCGGATCGCGCGCAGCTCGGCCGCGATCCGGTCGGCCCACTGGAGGTCGGGGTAGCCGTCGGCCGGCTCGCACAGCCCTTCCGCGACGCTGTCGCCCAGCACCACGAACCGCTGCCACGGGTGCCCGCGCAGCAGTTCGGCGGCCTCTCCGGGCCGCAGGCACCACGGGTCCGTCGCCTCGGTCAACGTCGATGGCATGCCCGGCAGGCTAACCGAGCGTCCCGTGCGGGGAAAGAGGCTCAGGGCAGCAGGGCCAGCAGCTCCCCGGGCCGGGTCAGGCTGAGGTCGGCCGGCTCGTCGGGGTCGTACTGGTGACCCCAGGCGGCGGCCACCGCCACCGCGCCGCTGTGCCGGGCGGCGCGTACGTCAAGTGGCGAGTCGCCCACGTACGCGGCGCGGCCGGGTGGCACGCCGAGCCGGCGGCAGGCGGCCTCCACGCCGTCGGGCGCCGGTTTGGGGCGCTCGACCTGGTCGCCGCCGAGGACGACCTCGAAGTGATCGAGCAGGCCGGCCCGGGCGAGCAGGATCTCGGCGGCGCGGTGGCTCGCGCCGGTGAACACGCCGACCGGCACCCGGGCGGCGATCTCCGCGAGGGCGTCCGCGACGCCGGGGTAGACGCGTACCCGCCCGGCGAGCGCGTCCAGCTCGGCGTGGTAGCGGTCCAGGTCGTCGCCGGAGGCCGGCCGGCGCAGCAGCTGCGTCAGCAGGTCCGCCGGGGAGCCGATCGAGTAGCCGGCGATGACCTCGGCGTCGGTGTACGACGGGCCGCCTCCGGCGCGCACCGCCGCCCGGTAGGCCGCGGGCACCACCGCGTGCGACTCGACGAGCGTGCCGTCCATGTCGAAGACGATCGCGTCCACCGGGCCGGTCACGCGTTCTCCGCCCGGTGCGCCGTGGCGAGCCGCTTCGGTGCGCGTGCGTACCACGCCTCGGTGACCAGCTCGGTCAGCTCGTCCATGTCGATCCGGTCGAGCCGCACCAGCACCGCCGGGTAGCCGTCGAAGTGCGGCGTGGTGAAGTAGACCGCCGGGTCGTCGGCGATCAGCGCCTCCTTGGCGCCCAGGTCGGGCACCCGGACGCCGAGGATCGGGCTGTCGGGCGCGGCCTCGCCGAGCGCCTCGATGTCACCGCGGCGCAGCGGCCGTTCCCAGACGAACATCTTGTCGCGTACCCGCCAGGCGGGCAGGTCGTCGTGCGAGCCGCGCTCGGTGGTCTCGGGCAGGGCCAGCGCGATGCGCCGCACGTCGTCCCAGGTCGCCATGGCCCCGACCCTACCGAAACCCCCCGACACGACGGCTCAGACCGGCGTGGGCGTGGCCGGTTCCGCGGCCGGGCGCCGGGACGCGCGGGTCAGCAGCAGCGGCCCGACGGTCAGCACCAGGCAGACGCCCGACATCACCAGCAGCGCCGGGGTCAGGTCGAGCAGCGCCACCGACCAGCCGCCGAGCAGCGCGCCGACGGGCAGGCCGAGGAACGCCACCGACCCGGAGATGCCCAGCACCCGGGTCTGCAGCTCGCCCGGCACCCGCTGGTAGAGCGCCGCGCCGAGCAGCGGGTTCACCGCCGCGATGCCGATGCCGGACAGGAACGTCACCACGAGCACCACGACCAGGTCGTCGCTGAGCGCCAGCGCGAGCAGCCGGGGCGCGCCGCTGAGCGTCAGCCCCAGCGCGAACGTCGTCCCGGCCGGCAGCCGCGTGCCGACCACTGTGAACAGCAGGTTGCCCAGCAGCGCGCCGGCCGAGAAGACGCCCAGCAGCAGGCCGAACCCGGCCGGGTCGCCGAGCACCTCGTTGACCCACAGCGGGATCCAGACCGCGACGCTGGCGTTGGCGAACATGTTGGACACCGAGACCACGATCAGCATGGTCATCAACGTCCGGTCGGTGCGCAGGTACGCGAAGCCGCCGCGCAGCGCCCGCAGGTACGGCTCCCGGGGCGCCGGTTGCGCCGGTGCGGGCGGCCGGACCAGCACGCCGATCAGCAGCGCGCAGACCGCGAACGTGGCCGCGTCGATCCAGATGGCCCGGGTCAGCCCGACCCAGTCGATGAGCAGCCCGCCGAGCACCGCGCCGAACAGCGTCATGCCGCGGGCCAGGCCGTCGTAGGCGCTGGTGAGCCGGATCAGCGGCACCCCGGCCCGCTCGGCGGCCGGCTTGAACAGCACGTGCTTGACCCGGTCGCCGATGCCGCGCAGCCCGCCGGCGATCGCCACCAGCACCAGCAGGGTGCCGAAGCCGAGCCAGGGCGCCAGCGCCACCACGGCCATCGCGACGGCGCTGGCCGCGTCCACGAACACCGAGGTACGGCGTACCCCGAACCGGTCCGCCCACGGGGTCGCCAGCGCGCTGGAGAGCATGTACGGAAGCGTCTCCGCCGCCGCGACGAGCCCCATCTTGGTGGGGCTGCCGGTGGTCTCCAGCACGAGCCAGGGGATGGCGACAACCGAGATCCGGGTGCCGAGGTTGGACAGCAGGTCGGCGCCGACCAGGGTGTACAACTCCCGGCGCGGGTTCACGCCGGACTGCCGATCGGGTCGGCGCCGGCCGGGTGTCCGGCGGCGTACCGGGCCCGCAACGCGCGCTTGTCGACCTTCGCGGACCGGTTCAGCGGCAGCGCGTCGACGAACTCGACGGCGCCCGGTGCCCAGGTCTCGCTGAGTTCCCGGACCACGAGCGCGATCAGCTCCTCGCCGGTCACCGACGCGCCCGGTGCCGGCACCACGTACGCGTGCGGCAGCTCCCCGGCCACCGGGTCCGGTACGCCGATCACGGCGGCGGCGCGTACCTCGGGGTGGCCCGCGAGCACGTCCTCGATCGGGCGCGAGTAGATCGGCCAGCTGCGCTGCCGGGTGAGGATCCGGTCCTGTAACCGGTCGACCAGGTAGAGGAAGCCGTCGGCGTCGAGGTGACCGATGTCGCGGGTGCGGACCCAGCCGTCGACGAGCGTCTCGGCGGTCAGCTCCGGCTGACCGTGGTAGCCGGCGAAGCTCAGCTTGGTGCGTACCCACACCTCGCCGTCCTCGCCGGCCGGCAGCACCCGCCCGTCGGCGTCGCGGATCTGGACCGAGACGTCCCCGTACGGGCGGCCGCAGGAACGCAGCCGCTCCGGGTGCTCCGGGTCCTCGGTGAGGCCGGGCAGCGCGCAGATGACGACCGCCTCGCTGAGCCCGTACACGATGCGCAGGCACGGGCCGAAGCGGGCGATGGCCTGGCGCAGCCGGGCCGGCGCGGCGGGCCCGGCGCCCACGTTGAACATGAACATGGCGGAGAAGTCGGCGCCCGGCAGGTCGGGGTGGTCGAGCACCTCGTAGAGCATCGGCGGGGTGACGAACGTGGAGGTGAGCCGCTCGGCGTCCACGGTGGCGATGAACGCGGCCGGGTCCCACTGCTCGCGCAGGAACAGCACGCCGCCGGTGAACAGGTTGAACAACGTGGTGATCTGGCCGCTGGCGAGCCACATCGGGGAGTGCGACAGGTGCCGCAGCAGCGGGAACCCGGCGCCCCGGAAGTCGGCGGCGAGCGCGAGCACCTGCCGGTAGAAGCTCTCCCGGTGGTGCACCAGCTTCGGCGTGCCGGTGGTGCCGCTGGTCTGCAGGAACGACTCGGGCGCGGGCACCTCGGCGGGCAGTTCCACGGCCGGCCCGGCGGCCTCGGCGGTCAGGTCCGGTCCGGCGCCGCCGGGGCCGAGGCAGAGCACCGGTACGCCGGCCAGGCCCGCCGCGACCTGCACCGCCTGCGCGTCCCGTGGGTCGTACACGAACGCCTCCGGCGCGGACAGCGCGACGAACTCGTCGACCTCCCGCCGGGAGGTCACCGGGGCGACCCACATGCTCCGGCAGCCGAGCAGGTGCAGGGCCAGTTGCAGCAGCGGACCGTCGATCGTGTTGCCGAGCATCACCAGCACCGCGGCGCCGGGGCGTACCCCGTGACGGCGCAACGCGGCGGCCAGGCCGCGCACTTCGGCGGCCACCCGGGGGTAGGTGAGGCGGCGTCCGCCGCCGACGAGCGCCTCCCGGTCGCCGAACCCGGCGAACAGCTCCAGCGCCTCGTGCACGTAGTTCGGCCGGTTGGTCATCGGGCAGCCCCCATCATGGTCCGCGAGCGGCGTCCGGCCAGGTCAGGGCCGGGACAAGACGGCAGGTGCCAGGGTCGGCGACCGCACCGCCGCCAGCCCCGAGCCTAGGCAGCCGCGGTCCACGGCGGACAGAGCCGATCGTCGCTGCGTCACGTCCCCCGGGCATTTGATCATGTCGATCAGGTTGATTGACGCTCGTCACGGCCGGAAGCTAGTTTCCGGTCCATCGCCCGGGCCGGTGCCGCCGACCGCGTCACGCCCGGGGCTGCCGACCATGGAGGATCGATGCCGACCCCGAAGAGATGGCACGTCATAGCTTCCGCCGTAACGCTGCTGATCGCCGCCACCCCGGCGGTCACCGCGAGCGCCGGCCCGACCGGGAACGACCGCGCCGGGCACGGGCGCGCCGAGTGGGCCGGAACCTGGGCCGCGGCGGTGACCCGCGGGAACAACGTGGGCCTGACCGAGACCGGCCTGAACAACCAGAGCATCCGGATGACCGTGCAGACCTCGGTCGGCGGGCCGCGCCTGCGGGTGCGGCTGACCAACCTGTACGGCCAGCAGGCCGTCCAGGTCGGCCGCGCCACGATCGCCCGGCCGAACACCACCACTCCCGACGACCTGTCCGACATCGTCCCGGCGAGCGTCCGCCAGCTGACGTTCTCCGGCGCCGGGTCGGCGACCATCAACAAGGGCGCCGAGCTGCTCAGCGACCCGGTGGCCTTCCCGGTGGCCGAGCAGGAGGACCTGGTGGTCACCCTGTACTTCCCGGTGCTCACCGGACCGGTGACGTTCCACGGCCAGTCCAAGGTCACCAACTTCATCGGCGCCACCGACCTCACCTCGGCGGCCGACGGCGCGGGCTTCACCATCCGGCCCAACTGCTGCTGGATGTTCCTGTCCGGCATCGACGTGGAGCGCAAGGTCACGCCCGGTTCGGTGGTGGTGCTGGGCGACTCCATCGGCGACGGCAACGGCAGCACCGTCAACGCCGACCGTCGTTGGCCGGACTTCCTGGCCGAGCGGCTGATCGACGCCCGCCCGGAGCCGCGTACGCCGGGTGTGCTCAACCTCAGCCTGGCCGGCAACCGGCTCAACCACGAGGGCACCGAGCCCGGCGCGGGCGGATTCCCCGGCTACTACGAGCTCGGCCCGAACGCGCTGGCCCGGCTCAACGAGGACGTGTTCCCGCAGACCGGGGTGCGTACCGTCATCACCCACCTGGGCATCAACGACATCTGGATGAACGGCGACAGCCCGGAGGCGATCATCGCCTCGCTGCGCCAGCTCAACCGGCAGGTCCAGGCGCGCGGCCTGACCAGCATCGCCGGCACGCTCATGCCGTACGAGGGCAACGGCGGCCCGGGTGTGTGGACGCCGGAGAAGGACGCCACCCGGCAGGCCGTCAACACCTGGCTGCGCGGGCCGGGGCGGGCCGAGTTCGACGGCGTCGTCGACTTCGATGCGGTGATGCGCGATCCGGCCCAGCCGAGCCGGCTGCTGCCGGCGTACGACTCGGGTGACCACATCCACCCGAACGACACGGGCGCTGCGGCCATGGCGAACGCCGTGCCACTGAAGCTGCTCGGACTGTGACACCGGGCGGGGGCGGCGGTCGACACGACGCCGCCCCCGCCGCCGTTTCCTGGGGAGGAAGAGACAGTGGACGTCAGCGAGATCCTGACCGGGCTCTACAGCGAGCAGGGCCGGCAGAACCCGTATCCCTTCTACGCGGCCCTGCACGAGCACGGGCCGATCAACGCCGTACCGGCCCGGGCCGAGCACAGCACCGTGAGCGCGGTGGCCGGCGGGTACGACATCGTGGACCAGATCCTGCGCGACCCCGGCTGGTACAAGGGCTTCCCGCCCGGCTGGGAGGAGCAGGAGATCCTGCGCACGTTCCTCACCTCGATGATGTTCGTCAACCCGCCGGACCACACCCGGATGCGTGCGGTGTTCGCCAGGACGTTCACCCCGCGCCGCCTCGGCGCGCTGGAGCCGGTGATCGAGCGGATCGTCGCCGAACGCCTGGACCACATGGCCGAGGTGGGTGCGGACGGTCACGAGGTGGACTTCGTGGCCGACTTCGCGTACCCGGTCCCGGCGCTGGTGATGGCCGAGTTCATCGGTCTGCCCGCGGCCGACCTGTCCTGGTACCGGCAGCGGGTCGACTGGATCGACGAGTACATGGACGTGTCCGGCAAGACGCCGGAGCGGCTGGCCCGGGCCAACCAGGCCGCCGAGGAGCTGCGCGTCTACTACCGGGACCTGATCGCCCACCGGCGCCGCACGCCCGGCCACGACCTGATCAGCGGGCTGGTCGAGGTGCTCGACGCGGGCGGCGTCGACCTCACCGAGGAAGAGTTGATCAGCAACCTGATCGTGCTGTTCAACGCCAGCTTCGTCACCACCGTCTACATGTTCAGCAACGGCCTGCCGCTGCTGCTGGACCACCCGGACGTGACCGCCGCGCTGCCCGGCGACGACGAACTGGCCCGCGGCTGCGTGGAGGAGGTGCTGCGGATGGAGAGCCCGGTGCACTTCCTGGCCCGCTCCGCCCCGGCCGGCGTCGACCTCGGCGGCGTCCCGGTCGACCGCGACGACAACGTGCTGCTGCTGATCGCCGCCGCCAACCGCGACCCGGCCCGGTTCCCCGACCCGGACCGCTTCGACCCGCGCCGCGACGGCCCGCCGTCGCTGGCCTTCGGTGTCGGGCTGCACTTCTGCCTCGGGTCGGCGGTGTCCCGGCTGGAGGGCCGCCTGGCGCTGCCGCGCCTGTTCGCGCGTTTCCCCCGGCTCGCCGTCACCCAGCCCTACACGTACAGCGGGAGCCTGTTCCTGCGCGGTATCGACAAACTCTTCGTCACCACCGGGGAGGCCGGATGACACTCGATCCGCAGGTGGTCGCGTGGCGGGCCGCGCGGGCCGCCGCCGGCACCGTGCCGCTCTACACCCAGACCCTCGCCGAGGCCCGCGCCGCCGACCTCGCCGCGATCCGCGCCGGCTCCGGCCCGGTCGAGCCGGTCGCCGAGGTACGCGACACGACGGTGCCCGGCCCGGGCGGGCCGCTGCCGGTGCGGATCCACCGGCCGGACGGCGACGGGCCGCTGCCCACGCTCGTCTACTTCTTCGGTGGCGGCTGGACGCTCGGCAGTGTCAACACGGCCGACGGGATCTGCCGGCGGCTGGTCAACCTCACCGGCGCCCAGACCGTGACGGTCGGCTACCGGCTCGCCCCGGAGCATCCGTTCCCGGCGGCGGTGGAGGACTGCCACGCCGCGCTGCGGCACCTCGCCGCGCACGCCGCCGAGTTCCGCGTGGACCCGGACCGGCTGGCGGTGGGCGGCGACAGCGCGGGCGGGAACCTTGCCGCCGCGGTCACGCTGCTGGCGCGCGCCGACGGCGGCCCCCGGCTCGCCGCCCAGCTGCTGGTCTACCCGAACACCGACCAGCGGCCCGGGCACCGGCCCGGCGACGACGAGGACCCGATGCTGTTCAACAGGCACTCGGTGGGGTGGTACCGCGGCCACTACCTGGCCGACCCCGGCGACGCGGCCCACCCGCTCGCGTCGCCGCTGCTCGCCGAGGACCTGTCCGGCCTGCCTCCGGCGCTCGTGGTCACCGCCGGGTACGACCCGCTGTGCGCCGAGGGCGAGCGGTACGCGTCCCGGCTGCGTGAGGCGGGCGTGCCCACCGAGACGGCCCACTACCCGGGGATGGTGCACGGGTTCTTCGCGATGCCCGGCGTGTTCGACGCGGGCCGCCAGGCCCAGGAGCGGGCCGCGGCCTTCCTGCGCCGCGCATTCGGGCTCGACCCGGCGCCCGCCCGGGCGGCGACGGTTGCCGACCATGGCTGACCCGCCGGACGGGTTCGTGCCGCCGGCCAGCCTGGCCGAGTTCGCCGCGCCGGCCCGGGCGGTCCTCCCGGCCGACGTGTGGGACTTCGTCGACGGTGGCAGCGGCACCGAGACCGCGCTGGCCGCGAACCGGGCCGCGCTGGACCGGGTGGCGGTGCTGCCCCGGATGCTGGCCGGGGTGGACGACCCGTCCACCGAGGCGGCGCTGCCCGGCGGCCGGGCCGCGTTGCCGGTGGCCGTGGCGCCGATGGCGTACCAGCGGCTGCTGCACCCCGACGGCGAGCCGGCGCTCGCGGCGGCGGCCCGCGCGGCGGGCGTGCCCTACGTGGCGAGCACGCTGTCCAGCACGCCGATCGAGGAGATCGCGGCGACCGGCGCGACGGTGTGGTTCCAGCTCTACTGGCTGCGCGACCGGGCCCTGGTGGCCGACCTGCTCGACCGGGCGGAGGCGGCCGGCTGCGCGGCGGTGATGGTCACGGTGGACGTGCCGGTGCTCGGGCGGCGTCTGCGCGACGCCCGTAACGGCTTCGCGCTGCCGCCGCACGTCACCGCCGCGAACCTGCCCGGCGGCCGGGACGACCTGGCGCACCAGGGCACCCCGGGCGTCTCGGCGGTGGCGGTGCACACCGGCGCGGTGTTCGCCCCGGCGCTGAGCTGGGCGGACCTGGAGTGGCTGCGCGAGCGTACCCGGGTGCCGTTGCTCGTCAAGGGCATCCTGGACCCGCGCGACGCGGTCCGCGCGGCGGACGCCGGCGTCGACGCCGTGGTGGTCTCCAACCACGGCGGACGCCAGCTCGACGCCGCCCCGGCCAGCGCGGCCATGCTGCCCGAGGTGGTCGGCGCGGTCGACGGGCGGTGCGCGGTGCTGCTGGACAGCGGCGTCCGCAGCGGCGTCGACGTGCTGCGCGCGCTGGCGCTCGGCGCGGACGGCGTGCTGCTGGGCCGGCCGCTTCTCTGGGCGCTCGCGGCGGGCGGCCGGGCCGGTGCCGAGGCGGCGCTGGCGCTGCTCGCGGCGGAACTGCGCGACGCCCTCATCCTCAGCGGCTGCCCCGACCCGGCCTCGGCCCGGCGGCTGCGTACCCGGATCGGAGGCTGACGTGGAGCCCGTCGACCTGGCCGTCACGGCGCTGCACGGCAGCGTCGGCGACCCGGCGCTGAACTCGATGAACTTCCTCAACGAGGTGGCGCAGCACTACCCGGACGCGGTGTCGCTGGCGGCCGGGCGGCCGTACGAGGAGTTCTTCGACTCGGCGCTGCTGCACACGCACCTGGACCGCTTCCGCCGCCACCTCGCCGAGGAGGTCGGGCTGGACCGGGCCGGTGTGGACCGGACGCTGTTGCAGTACGGCCGCACCAAGGGCGTCGTGCACCATCTGATCGCCCGGCACCTCGCCGTGGACGAGGGGCTCACCGTCGACCCGGAGTCGATTGTGGTGACAGTCGGCTGCCAGGAGGCGATGTTCCTGGTGCTGCGAGCGCTGCGGGCCGGCCCGGCCGACGTGCTGTTCGCGGTGGCGCCCACCTACGTCGGGCTCACCGGCGCGGCCCGCCTGGTCGACCTGCCGGTACGCCCGGTGGCCGGCGGGCCCGACGGCGTCGACCTGGACGACCTGCGCGCCGGGCTGCGCCGGGCCCGGGCGGAGGGGCTGCGGCCTCGCGGCTGCTACGTGATGCCCGACTTCGCCAACCCGTCCGGGGTCAGCATGGACACCGCGCAGCGGCGGCGGTTGCTGGACCTGGCCGCCGAGGAGGACCTGCTGCTGATCGAGGACAACCCGTACGGCCTGTTCCCGGCCGACGGCACCGCGCGGCGGCCCACGCTGAAGGCGCTGGACACCGCCCGCCGGGTGGTCTACCTCGGCTCGTTCGCCAAGACCGTGCTGCCGGGCGCCCGGGTCGGCTACGTGGTGGCCGACCAGCGGGTGGGGGAGGCCGACGGCACCGCGGTCCCGTTCGCCGACCACCTCGCGAAGATCAAGAGCATGGTCACGGTGAACACGTCGCCGATCAGCCAGGCGGTGATCGGCGGCGCGCTGCTCGCGCACGACTGCTCGCTGGTGGCCGCGAACACCAGGGAGCGGGCCGCGTACGCCCGCAACCTGCGCCACCTGGTCGACGGCCTGGCCCGGCGCTTCCCGGCCGGCGGGCCGGTCTCCTGGACCGTCCCGGCGGGCGGGTTCTTCGTGGTGGTGAGCGTGCCGTTCGCCGTCGACGACGCGCTGCTGCACCGCTCGGCGCGCGAGTACGGCGTGCTCTGGACCCCGATGGCGCACTTCTACGACGCGGGCACACCGGTGAACGCGCTGCGGTTGTCGGTGAGTGCTGTCACACCGGAGTCCATCGATCTGGGTCTGGACCGGCTGGCCGCGCTGGTCACGGACACCATGCCGGACGACGTGACGCCGGAGTGTCAGGGTTCCGCCACAGCGCGTGTTTCCTGACGCCGTCGCTCTGTTGATAATGGACGAATGGTTGCCTGGGAGTACGCGTTGCTCGTTCGTCGGTATCAGGGTCAGGGTCGCAATTTCCACGTCTCGTTCGTGTGGTACGGCCCGGACGGGTCACGCACCGACGTGACCGCGTACGGCGACACCGCGATCGCGCATCTCAACCGGGTCGGCCGGGAGGGGTGGGAGCTGGTCTCCGCCGCCGAGGACGTGAACAACGTGCAGGGCAGCACCGAGGTCCACCGCTACCACCTGAAGCGCCCGCTGCGCTGACCCCGTAACCGCCGGCGCCCCGGGAGAACGATCTCCCGGGGCGCCGGCGTCACGACTGTCAGCCCAGGTCCACGGCGGGGTAGAGCGGGAACGGCGTGAGCAGGTCGGCGGCCTGCTTGCCGACGGACTCGGCGACGGCCGGGTCCAGCACGTACTTCGCCTTCGACGGCGCGCCGTCCGGGCCGGTGCCCGGCGTGGTCTGGCTGAGCACGGTGTGGATCAGCTCGGCGGTGGCGTCCATCTCGGCGGCGCCGAGCCCTCGGGTGGTCAGCGCCGGGGTCCCGATGCGGATGCCCGAGGTGTACCAGGCGCCGTTCGGGTCCTGCGGCACCGAGTTGCGGTTGGTGACGATGCCCGAGTCCAGCAGCGCCTGCTCGGCCTGCCGGCCGGTCAGGCCGTACCCGGACACGTCGATGAGCACCAGGTGGTTGTCGGTGCCGCCGGTGACCAGCGTGGCGCCCCGGCGCAGCAGCCCGTCGGCGAGCGCCTGCGCGTTGTCCACGATCCGCTGGGCGTAGTCGGCGAAGTCGGGGCGGCGCGCCTCGGCCAGCGCGACCGCCTTGGCGGCCATCACGTGCGGCAGCGGCCCGCCGAGCACCATCGGGCAGCCCCGGTCGACCTGGTCGGCCAGCTCCGGGCCGCAGAGCACCATGCCGCCGCGCGGGCCCCGCAGCGACTTGTGCGTGGTCGTGGTGACGATGTGCGCGTGCGGCACCGGGTCGAAGTCGCCGGTGAACACCTTGCCGGCGACCAGCCCGGCGAAGTGCGCCATGTCGACCATGAACGTGGCGCCGACCGAGTCGGCGATCTCCCGCATGATCCGGAAGTTGACCTTCCGCGGGTACGCGGAGTAACCGGCGACCAGGATCAGCGGCTTGAACTCGCGGGCCGCCTCGGCCACCCGGTCGTAGTCGATCAGGCCGGTGGCCGGGTCGGTGCCGTAGCTGCGCTGGTCGAACATCTTGCCGGAGATGTTCGGCCGGAAACCGTGCGTGAGGTGCCCGCCGGCGTCCAGCGACATGCCGAGCATCCGCTGGTTGCCCAGCTCGCGGCGCAGCGCGAACCAGTCGGCCTCGGTGAGGTCGTTGACCTGCCGCGCCTGCGCCTTGCGCAGCGCGGGGGACTCGACCCGGTCGGCCAGGATCGCCCAGAACGCGACCAGGTTGGCGTCGATGCCCGAGTGCGGCTGCACGTACGCGTGGGACGCGCCGAACAGCTCCCGGGCGTGCTCGGCGGCGAGCGCCTCGACGGTGTCGACGTTCTGGCAGCCGGCGTAGAACCGGCGCCCGACGGTGCCCTCGGCGTACTTGTCGCTGAACCAGTTGCCCATGGCCAGCAGCGTCGCGGGGGAGGCGTAGTTCTCGCTGGCGATGAGCTTGAGCGACTCGCGCTGGTCGGCCAGTTCCGCGGCGATGGCGTCGGCCACGCGCGGCTCGACGCCGCGGACGACCTCCAACGCGCTGCGGAAGGCGGTGGACTCGGCGTTGCGCGACATGCGACCTCCAGGTGACGTGCGGAAGGCCCAGGCGCTCGGCATGCGTCCTCATGACGAGGCCGCTCCCCGATGGTGCTCCATCTCCACGCGCCAGTCACGGCCCGTGCCGATCCTACCGGCCCGGCCGGGACCTGCGGGGTTGGGCCGCCCGTCCCGGGGCACACCGTGGGGGAGGCCGGCCCCGACCCGGCCCGGGGGAGAGGAGACACGACCATGACCACACCGAGCACCGGACGGCCGCTCGCCGTGGTGACCGGCGCGTCCAGCGGCATCGGGTACGAGCTGGCGGTCCAGTTCGCCGAGCACGGGTACGACGTGGTGGTCGCCGCCGAGGACGCGGCGATCGAGCGCGCGGCGGGCGACCTGCGGCGCGACGGCGGCCCGGAGGTGTACCCGGTCCAGGTGGACCTGGCCACGCCCGAGGGCGTACGGCGGCTGGCCGGGGAGGTGACCGGCCTGGGCCGCCCGGTCGACGCGCTGGCGCTCAACGCCGGCCGGGGCGCGGGCGGGGACTTCGTCGGCGGCACCGACCTGGCCGACGAGCTGACAGTGATCGACCTGAACGTCCGCTCGACGGTGCACCTGGCCAAGCTGCTGCTGCCGGACATGGTCCGCCGGGGCGCCGGGCGGGTGCTGTTCACCTCGTCCATCGCCGCCACCATGCCCGGGGCGTACCAGGCGGTCTACAACGCCTCGAAGTCGTTCGTGCAGTCCTTCGCCGAGGGGGTGCGCAACGAGCTGAAGGACAGCGGCGTCACGGTGACCTCGCTGATGCCCGGCCCGACCGACACCGAGTTCTTCGACCGGGCCGACATGGAGGACACCCGGGTCGGCCAGGGGCGCAAGGACGACCCCCGCAAGGTGGCCGAGGACGCGTTCGAGGCGCTGATGAAGGGGGAGCACAAGGTCGCCGCCGGCTCGCTGGTCAACAAGATCCAGGTGGCCGCCGGCAAGATCGTCCCGGATCGGCTGAAGGCGCAGCAGCACCGGAAGATGGCCGAGCCCGGCTCGGGCGACTGAGCACCGACGCGAGCGGGACCGCCCCGACGGAAAGGGGCGGTCCCGCTCGCGTTCCGGGCCCGGTGTCAGGCGACCACGGCGTCCAGCGACTTCTTCAGCGCCTTCGGAGCGGTCGGCGTCTTCGGCGCCTTCGGCCGCAGGTCGAGCATCCGCTGGCCGATCTCCTGGAGCTGGTTACGGCCGAGTGCCTCGCGCACCTTCGGGAACCACTCCTGCTCCTCCTCCTCGACGTGGTGCAGCACGTTCTCGATCAGCACCGTCGTCTTGGCGTTGAAGCGCTCGTCGTCGGCGTCCATGGTGAACAGCTCGAAGCAGAGCACGTCCGCGACGTGGTGCTCCTCGTACGACTCCAGGATGTCGTCCTCGACGTCGGGCACCAGCTTGCGGACCTCCGGGTACATCACCTCGTTCTCCAGGTAGGTGTGCACCGTGAGAGCTTCGAGGATCTGCCCGACGATCTTCCCGCGCTTGCTCGCCGGTCCCTCCTCGGCCTCCTGGAAGGCCTTGAACAGGCGGCGGATCTCCTTGTGGTCCTCCTTGAGCAGGACGATCGCGTCGGTGGACACCGGTTACCTCCTAAGTCGGCTGACGGTGCCCCCCTACCCGGTGCCCGACCAGGACAAACAGACCGGGCCCGGCGTGATCGCCGGGCCCGGTCCACGCGGGTCTGGGTTACTTCACCGCGTTGTACGCGTCCACGACGCCGGCGCCGTAGAACCCGTTGCGGTTCCCGCCGGAGCAGGTCGCGTCGTACGCGTTCGGGCCCGCCGGGATCAGCGGCACCGGGTTGTAGACGCCCGACGGGCAGGACTTCGCCACCGCCGTGCGCTCCAGGAACGAGGCCAGCTGGCCGGGGTTCATGCCCGGGTGCGCGGACAGCGCCAGCGCCGCGACGCCGGTGGCGTGCGGGCTGGACATCGAGGTGCCCTGCTTGTAGCCCCACCCGTTGGTGCGGGTGGCGGTGTTGAAGGTGGTGGACAGGATGCCGTCGGCGGACGTCGAGACCGCGCCCCGGGTCCGGAACCGGGTGTCGCCACCCGGCGCGGTCACGTCGATCACGCCCTGGCCGTACGAGGAGTAGTAGCTCTTCTCACCGGTCGGGCCGACCGCGGCGACCGTCACCACGCCCGGCGCCTCGGCCGGTAGGACCAGGCAGGCGTTGGTGAGGTTCTCGCGGTCCTCCGGCGTGCCGTTGTTCGGGCTGCCGGTGTCGGTGATCTTGTGGGCCAGGTCCCAGTTCGAGTTGCCGGCCGACGAGACGTGCAGCACGCCCTGGGACTGCGAGTAGCGCAGGGCCCGCTGCACGGCCTTCCACACCGGGCGCTGGCGGGCGTCGTTGCGGCAGTTCAGCTGCCACGGGTCGATGTAGTAGCTGTTGTTGGTGAGCTGGAAGCCGTGCTCGGCGGCCCACATGAACCCGCAGACCGCGGCCTCCGGGAAGATGTAGCCGTCGTCGTTGACCACCTTGACGGCGGCGACCTTCACACCCGGCGCGACGCCGGTGACCCCGGCGCCGTTGACGGCGGCGGCGATGGTGCCCGCCACGTGGGTGCCGTGGTCGCTGGTGGTGGGGTTCCACGAGGCCTCGGCGGTGTTCGGGACACCGCCGACGCAGGAGGCGCTCTTGTCCCTGGCGATCTGGGTCGCCAGGTCCGGGTGGCTGCTGGAGATGCCGCTGTCCAGCACACCCACCACGACCGACGGGCTGCCGCCGGTCACCGCGTGCGCCTGCGGGACGCGGATCTGGTCCATGTCCCACTGAAGGTTGTAGAGCGGCTCGGCGGTCGGGTCGCCGGTGGCCGCGGCGACGGCGGCGGCCGGCACCTCGACCGTCTCGCCCTCGTCCAGGGCGGTGCCCAGGCCGGCGGTGGAGGCGACCGACTCGACGCCGGCGCCCGCCACCCGGGTGACGAAGTCCGGGGCGGACGAGCGCACGACCAGCACGCCGATCTTGTCGTACGCCGCCACCACGGTGCCGTCGGCGGCCGCCACCCGGGCGGCGGCCTTGGCGGTGCCGTTGCCCTGCGGGGCGAGCACCAGATACGAGGTCTCCGGTCCGGCGGCCGCGGCCGGCGACATGCCGCCGGTGAGGGCGAGCCCGGCGCCGAGCGTCACCGCGGACGCCGCGGCGAGTGTCTTGCGACGGAGATTGTTCACACAGACTCCCAGGGGTTCGTGCGGGTGGACCGCACCCCTGAACGGGCTGCGGTCCGGGCGGAGGCACGGCGAAGTACCGGCCTCGCCCGGACCAGCGCCGCCGCGCCCCCGGGTGTTACACCTCCCGCGCGCCCGTGAAGTCGATCGTCAGACGGTGGCGATCGTGTAGGGGATCTCGTCCAGCAGCTCCCGGGCGAGGAAGCCGATCCGCCCGTACCGGGGGACCAGCCGCTGCCCGCTCACCGCGTGCGCGAACGCCGCCCAGCAGGCCGCCTGCGCCGGGTCGGCACCCCGGGAGAGCAGGCCCGCGAGCAGCCCGGAGCGCACGTCGCCGCTGCCCGAGGTGCCCAGCCCGGCGTCCCCGCTCTCCTCCCGCCAGGCCCGGCCGTCCGGCGTCGCGATGTGCCCGTACAGCGACACGACCGCGTCGTACCGGCCGGCCAGTTCCACCGCCTCGGCGTCCAGGTCGTCGCCCGGATCGCGGCCCAGCAGGTGCTGGGCCTCGGTCAGGTTGGGCGTGAGCACCACCTTGCGGCCGGACCCGACCAGCAGATCCGGCGCGTGGCTGAGCGCACCGAGCGCGTACGCGTCGAGCACCAGCGCGGTCTCCCGCCCGGCCGCGTCCAGGACCAGGCGCAGCAGCTCCCCGGTGGCGTCGATGTCCTTCAGGCCGGGGCCGACGGCCACCACGTCCGCCTCGGCGACCAGCCCGCCGAGCAGGTCGCCCGGGTCGCCGCGTACCGCGCCGTCGTCGGTCTCCGGCAGGCCGACCACGAGCGCCTCGGGCACCTGGATGCTCAGCGACGGGGCCGTCGACTCGGCCGCGGCGAGCTGGAGCACGCCGGCCCCGGCCCGCAGCGCGGCCACCCCCGCCAGCAGCACCGCGCCGGGGGTGAACCGGGAACCGCCGACCACCAGCACGGTGCCGCGCGCCTCCTTGCCGCCGGTGGGCACCGGCAGCGCCCAGTCCCGCAGCAGCGCGGGGGTGATCACGTCAGACCGGCTCGGCATGGACCTCGTCCTCCCTGGTGGGTGTCGCCCCCTGGCGGTGCAGGTGGGTGACGTCGTTGAACACGTCCGGCACGAGCCGGCCGGAGTCGTCGGCGTGCCAGCCGGTGACCGAGCAGTTGGCGATCACGTGCTCGCGGGTCAGCGCCATCAGCTCCGCCTCGGTGAGCCCCTCCACCAGGTAGCGCAGCAGGAAGACCAGCGCGTCGTGGCCGAACAGCAGCACCCGGCCCCCGTCGTGGTCGCGGCGCAGGTCGCCCAGCAGCGCCCGCAGCCGCAGCGCCACGTCGGTCCAGGACTCGCCGCCGGGCGGCCGGTAGTAGAACTTGCCGAGCCGGGTACGCCGCTGCGCCTCCTCCGGGTAGCGCCGGGTCACGCCGTGGGCGGTGAGCCCGTCGAGGATGCCCAGCTCCCGGTCGCGCAGCCGCTCGTCGACGCTCGTCGGGATCCCGGTGCCGTCGAGCGCCAGCTCGGCCGTCCGGACCGCCCGCAGGTACGGCGACACCACCGCCACGTCCGGCCGTTGCGAGTCCGGCAGCCCGGCCAGCCAGCGGCCGGTCGCCTGTGCCTGCTCCTCACCGGTAGCCGACAGCGGCACGTCCGCGTCGCGGTGGGTGAGGTCGATCAGCTCGGCGCCGGACGTCTCGGCCGCCGTGGCCGCGACGTTCGCCGTGCTCTCGCCGTGCCGGACGATCCAGAGCGATGCCATCTCCGCCATGCGGCTCCCGGTACCCGGGCCCGGCCGGGGATAACCGCGCCGGACCGGCGACACACGGGCTGCGCGCCGTTGCATAGACGCGGCAGAATGTCCCACGACTCGGGACGACCCCGGGTCCGAGGGAGGGCGCGCATGTCGACGGTGGTGCGGGGTCTGCGGGAGGCGCTGGTGCTCTTCGTGATCGCCGCGGTGGTGATCGCCGCGGCGGTCGGCATCTGGGTGGCCGTCGGCGGCGGCGACTTCACGCACCGGGTGGGAGTGGCGTTCATGATCGTCGGCGCCGTGATCGGGATGACCGGTGACCTGACGCTGAGCCGCATCGGCATGCTGCCGGCCCGGTCCACGTTCGGCCTGGCGCCCGAGCGGGAGGACGGCGGCGGCGGGCGGGTGCTCACCGGCGTCGGCATCTTCCTGTTCGTCTCGGTGCCGCTGATCGTCGTCGGGGCGCTGCTGATCACCTGAGCACGTTGCCGGCCGTCGCCGGACCGGTCAGTCCTCAGGCGAACCGGGACTCACGAGCCCCGTCTCGTAGGCGACCACCACCGCCTGGACCCGGTCGCGCAGACCGAGTTTGGCCAGGATCCGGGCGACGTGGGTCTTCACCGTCGCCTCGGACAGGTGCAGCGCGTCCGCGAGTTCGGCGTTGCTCAGGCCGCCGGCCAGCAGGCGCAGGACCTCCGTCTCGCGCCGGGTCAGCGTGGCCAGGTCGCGGTGCACCGCCGCCGTCTGCGGGTCACGGCGGGCGAAGCGCCGCACCAGCCGGCGGGTGATCGCGGGCGCGAGCAGCGCGTCCCCGTCCTGGACCAGGCGTACGGCCGCGACCAGGTGTTCCGGCGTCACGTCCTTGAGCAGGAAGCCGCTCGCCCCGGCGGCGAGCGCGGCGTAGACGTACTGGTCCAGGTCGAACGTGGTGAGGATGATGACCCGCGGCGCCGCGACGGCCCCGGTGAGGATGCGGCGGGTGGCCTCGAGACCGTCGAGCTCGGGCATGCGCACGTCCATGAGCACCACGTCGGGCCTGGTGCGGCGCACCGCGTCCACCGCCTCCGCGCCCGTCGCCGCCTCGGCCACCACGTCCACCCCGCCGGCCGTGAGGATCATGCGGAATCCGGTACGGACCAGCGCCTGGTCGTCGGCGACCACCACTCGTACCGTCATGTCGCCTCCCACGGGATCACGGCCTCGACGTGGTAACCGGCGCCCGGCCGGGCGCCGGCGCGCAACGTCCCACCGTAGACGGCGAGGCGTTCCCGCAGCCCGATCAGGCCGCGCCCGCCCGACACCCCGGTGGCGGCCGGTACGCCGGGCTCGGTGTTGCCGACCTCGATCCGCAGACTCTCCGGCGCGTACTCGACGACGACGGTGCCGGCGGCGCCCGGCGCGTGCCGGACCATGTTGGTCAACGCCTCCTGCACCACCCGGTAGGTCGTCAGCCCGACACCGGAGGTGACCGGCCGGCGCTCGCCCGAGACGGTCAGGCCCACCGGCACGCCGGCGGCACGCATGCGTTCGACCAGTTCGGGCACGTCGTCGATGCCGGGCTGGGGGTCCTCCGGGTCGTCCGGTTCGGACTCGGCCAGCAGGCCCATGACGTGCCGCAGCTCGGTGAGCGCGGACCGGCCGGTCGACTCGACGGCGAGCAGCGCCTCCCGTGCCTGATCCGGTGCGGCGGCGAGCACCGTCCGGGCGGCGCCGGCCTGGATGACCATCACGCTGACGTGATGCGTCACGACGTCGTGCAGTTCGCGGGCGATGCGGGCCCGCTCACCGGCGACCGCGTCGCGCAGCGCCTGCTCGTGGGCGCGGGCCTCGGCGGTGAGCCGCTGCCGGTCCTCGCCCGCCCGTCGCCGCCACACGTGGTGGCCGCCCGCGGCGGCGACCAGCGGAGCCAGCACGACGAACGGAAGACGGTCCGCGGGCACCGTGACCACCATCAGCTCCCGCAGGCCCAGGGCGAGCAGCGCCACCACGGGGACCGACGCCAGCACCGGCAGCCGGTACGGGCTGTGCGCCGCCGCGCTGTAGACGGCGACGAGGCAGGTCAGCACCACGCACGGGAACAGGGCCGGCTGCCGGTCCCCGTCGGTCACCAGGACCAGTGAGGCGGCGGCCGTCGTGGCCCAGAGCACCGCGAGCGGATACCGGCGGCGCAGCACCAGCGGCGCGCACATGACGAAGACCAGCAGCAGCGCCCCGAGCGTCGACCCGGGTGGCGCCGGCTGCACCTCCGGCGGGACCGCCACCGGCGGCAGCGGCAACGGCGGGGGCGGGACGCCGACGTCGTCGGTGGCGGCCTGGAAGCACACCAGCCCGAGCACACCCGCCAGCGCCGCGTCGAGCAGCAGCGCCCGCCAGCCCGGCCTCGGCAGCGGTCCGGTCGCCACGATGCCTCTCACGAGCCACATTCTCGCCGCCGCGCGCCGGCCGGGGCATCGGTCACGGTGTGCACTGCGACTACATCGCAGGGATGACCCCGGACGAAGATCCACCTCCGGCGGTACGGCAGTGCGTCGCCGGACCGATGCCCCGACCTGCGGCCCGCACCTAACGTCACGGCGTCCAATCGACCGGCCCGACCACAAGGGGCGACACATGACCGATCCGGTGATCGACGTACGCGGGGTGACCCGCCGCTACGGTGAGGGGCCGCCCGCACTGCACGACGTGTCGCTGACCGTCCGGCCCGGCGAGTGCGTTGCAGTGCTCGGCCCGTCCGGCAGCGGAAAGTCCACGCTGCTCAACCTGCTCGCCGCGCTGGACCGGCCGGACGCCGGCACGGTGACCGTCGCGGGCACCCGGCTGGAGAAGCTCGGCGAGGCCGCGTCGGCCCGGTTCCGGCGCGCACACGTGGGGCTGGTCTTCCAGTTCTTCAACCTGCTCGACGACCTGACCGTGCTGGACAACGTCCTGCTGCCCGCCCAACTGGCCGGCGCCCCGGCCCGCGCGTCGCGCGCACACGCGGCCTCCCTGCTGGACTCGCTCGGCATCGCCCGGCACGCGCAGGCCTACCCGGGACGCCTCTCCGGCGGTGAGCGCCAGCGCGTCGCCGTCGCCCGCGCCCTGATCAACCGGCCCGCGCTGCTGCTGGCCGACGAGCCGACCGGCGCGCTGGACACCGCCTCCGGGGAGGACGTCCGGCGCCTGCTCGACGAGCTGCACCGCAGCGGCCAGACGATCGTGCTCGTCACCCACGACCTGCGGCTGGCCGAGGCGTCCGCCGGCCGGACGATCCGCCTGCGCGACGGCCGGGTCGAGGTGCGGCGGTGAGCGGGCTCGGCCGGGTCGTCCGGTCCGGCGTACGGCGCCGCCGGGTGCAGACAGTCGTCGTCGGTCTGGTCACCGCGGCCGCCGTGACCGCCACGGTGCTCGGCGGCGGGCTGCTCGTCGCGTCGCAGGCGCCCTTCGACGACGCGTTCGCCGCCCAGCGGGGAGCGCACCTGACCGTGCGGGCGGACTCCGGTGCGGTGACGGAACCGCAGCTCGCCGCGTCGGCCTCGGCGCCGGGCGTGGTTGCCGCCGCCGGCCCGTACCGGGTGCTGGTGGTCGCCTTCACGGAGCGCGGCGGGATGCGGACGCCGCCGCTGACAGTCGTCGCCCGCGCCGATCCCGGCGGCCCGGTCGACCGGATCGAGCTGGCCGGCGGGCGGTGGCCGGCCGGTCCGGACGAGATAGTGCTGAGCGGCGGCGCCGTCCGCGTGCCGCCCGGCTCCCGCCTGGCCACACCCGGCGGCGCCGAGTTCACGGTGGTCGGTACGGCCCGGTCGATCAGCGACACCGCCGGGGCCTGGGTGCTGCCGTCCGCCGTCGGCGTACTCGACGGGCCGGACACGGCGGACGGGTACCAGATGCTCTACCGGTTCACGGACGCACGCACCCCGACGGAGGTCGCGACCGGCCGGGACGCCGTGGTCGCCACGTTGCCCGCCGGCGCGGTCACCGGCGCCCGATCCTGGCTCGACGTACGGCAGCAGGCCGTCGAGGACGCGGCCGTCTTCGTGCCGTTCCTCGTCGCGTTCGCGCTGCTCGGCATCGTGATGGCGCTGCTGGTGGTCGGGACTGTCGTCGCCGGGACGGTCGGTGCCGCCACCCGCCGGATCGGCATCCTCAAGGCGCTCGGCTGCACCCCCGCGGGTGTCGTCCGCGCGTTCGTCGCGCAGACGCTGCTCCCGGCCGCCGTGGGTGCCGTCGCCGGAACGGTCACCGGGAACCTCCTCGCGCTGCCGGTACTGGCCGAGACCGAGGAGGTCTACGGTTCGGCGAACACCACCATCGCCTGGTGGGTGACCGTCCTGGCCACCGGCGGGGTGCTGGCGGTGGTGACGCTGACCGCGTGGGCGGCCGCGCTGAGAGCGGGGCGGCTCCGCACCGTGGACGCCATCGCGGTCGGACGGGCGTCCGGTCCGGCGCGGGGCCGCTGGGCGTCGCGGCTGGCGGCGCGGCTGCCGGTGGCCCGGCCGGTGGGCCTCGGCCTGGCCCGCCCGTTCGCCCGGCCGGCCCGCACGATCGCGATCCTGCTGGCGGTCGCGACCGGCGCGGCGGCGATGACGTTCGCGACCGGGCTCGCCGCGTCGCTGCTGCGCATCCAGACCGCGCTCACCCAGGACGTCGCGGACGTCACGGTGACCGGCGATCCGGACGCCGGACCGGTCGCCGCTCCCACCGCCGATCCGGCCGCGGTGCTGGCGGCGATCGACGCGCAGCCGGGCACCCGCGCCCGGTACGGCCGCACGCAGGCACCGGGCACCGTCGCGGGCATCGCCGATCCGGTCTCCGTCACGACGATCACCGGCGACGCGGCGTGGGACGGCTTCGAGATGGTGTCCGGACGCTGGTTCGCCGCACCCGGCGAGGCCGTCGTCGGTGGACCCCTGCTGACCGCCACCGGAGCGCGGATCGGTGACACCGTCACGGTCCGGATCGAGGGCGCACCGGTACGCCTGCGCATCGTCGGCGAGGTGTTCGAGTCCGTCATGGCGGTGTTCACCGGTACCGCCACGCCCACCGGCCGGAATCCGTCCGAGTACCGCGTCGCGCTCGCCCCGGACACCGACGCCGGCGCCTACGCGCGGGCGCTGACCGGCGCACTCGCCGGCCGGGGCCTCACGGCGCGGCCGAGCGGCGGGGAGACCGACCCGCTCCTGCTGGTCGTGGAGGGGCTGACCGCCACGCTGACCCTGCTGCTGCTCGCGGTGGCCGCGCTGGGCGTGCTCAACATGCTCGTGCTCGACCTGCGCGACCGGGTCCACGATCTCGGTGTGCACAAGGCGCTCGGCATGACGCCGGGCCAGACGATCGCGATGGTGGTCGCCTCGGTCGCCGCCGTCGGTCTGGTCGGCGGGCTGCTCGGCGTACCCGCGGGTGTGGCGATGCACCGGCTCGTCGTTCCGACGATGGCCGCCAGCGGCGGACTGCACCTGCCGGAGGCGCTGCTCGACGTGTACGGGCCGTTTCTCCTGACGGCGCTGGCGCTGGGCGGGCCGCTGACGGCACTGCTCGGAGCGCTGCTGCCGGCCGGGTGGGCGGCCCGGACCCGGACCGCGACGGCCCTGCGGAGCGAGTAGCGCCCCGGCGGTTCCACGGGTGTCGGTGGGGCCGGTTATGGTCCCGGCACACTGCGGGCGATCAAGGAGACGGTGTGCGCAGATTCGAGTTCGTGGGCGGCGGTTCGGCCAAGTTCTGGGAGGTCGGGCAGCGCGACGCGACGGTGACGGTCCGCTATGGATCGATCGGCGCGCAGGGCCGCACCCAGGTCAAGGAACTGGGTTCGCCGGCCGAGGCCGCCGCGCACGCCGACCGGCTGATCGCGGAGAAACTGCGCAAGGGGTACGCCGAGACGACAGTCGCGCCGTCCACGGGGCAGGACGGAGCGCCCGCCGCCGAGCCGGCCGCGCCGAGCCGCGATCCGGAAGCGACCGGCGCCGATCCGGCCGGTAGCGACCCGGCCGGGGCGCAGTCGGCCACGTCGCCTGCCGGCGAGCTGCCGGACGAGGACGCGTTCGAGGTTCCGGCCGGCTGGCGGCGGATGCTGGTCCCGCGCCGGGGTGGCACGCCGGGCACGGCCCTGCCGAGCGCCGCGAAGGGCCGTGCCGCCGGGCGGAAGGTGCTGGACGCGGTGGCCGTCCCGGTGGCCGCCACCGCGCGGGCCACCGACGATCCGGAGCTGGGCCCGGCGCTGCGTGGCTACCTGGACGGCGAGCCCGGTCCGCTGGGCGGGGCCGCGCTGGTGGCGGCAGCGGCGGTGGCGCTCGGCTATCACGCGCGCGACCAGCAGGGGGTGGCCCTCGCCGACCTGCTCGTCGCCGATCTCGGCCCGGTCGGCGCGGCGGTCGCCGCGACCGGGCAGATCACCGTGGCGGCCACCGGGTCGGCGTCCCCGCTTCTGCTGCACCGCACCGAGGCGGAGAAGTCACACAACTACGGCCACTGGCGTCTGCGCCAGTCCGTGCTGCGCCGCGTCCGGGCGCACCTCGCGGCGGCCGGCGACGCCGACTACGCCGCCGCCCGCGCGGCGCTGGTCCCGTACCGGTCCGGGTCGCTGGCGACGCGGGCGGTCACCTCGTTCCTGCTGCCGACCGAGCGGGAGTGGGTGGCCCAGGACGTCGCCGACGTGGCGCGCGACGGGGGCCCGTTCCTCGCCGAGTTGCTGCTCGCCGCGGTCGACGACGTGGACGCGATCCACGCCCTCGCCGGGCACCTGCAGGTCTACCGGCTGATGTACGACCCGGCGCCGATCGTCACCGCCACCACCGCGGTCGGGCCGCCCGTCGCGCCGGTGCTGGCCGGGTGGTTCGACCACGAACACACCGGCGCGGACGGGCGGCAGCGGCTGGTGTCGCTGCTGGCGGCCCTGCCCGGCGACGAGCCGATGACGGCGCTGCTCGACCGGCTGGACCGCAGGTACGTCCCGCCCGCGGTGACGGAGATGCTGCGCCGCTTCCCGGTGCGCGGCGTGCGCCTGCTGTCCGCCGCCGCCGAGGGGCGCAGCCCGGCCGCGCGGGAGGCCGCCACGTTGCTGCGCGCGCACGTGCTGGCCAACCCGGCGGCCGTCGAGGCCGCGCTGCCGGCGCTGGACCCGGCGCAGCGGGAACGGGTCGAGCGGATCCGCGACGACGCGTCCGCGCTGCCGGTCGCCGCGCCGGACCGGCTGCCGCCGGTGCTGGTGACGCCGCCCTGGTCGGTCCGGCGCCCACGAGCCAACCCGCCGGTGGTGGACGGGCTGGAACGGCCCGCCGGGTCCGCCATGGCCTGGCTGCCGGGGGAGCGGGAACGGTGGGCCGCAATCGTGCCCGGCTGGGCCGGTCACTGGCACGGGAACGACCTGGGCGCGCTCGCCACCGAGGTCGCCGCCGGGCGGGCCGGGTCGTACGCGGCGATCCACTTCTTCGTCCGCGCCACCGAGGAGCTGGCCCGGCCGCTGCTGCCGTCCTGGCGGCCCGACGAGTCCTGGGGCGCCGACCGGTGGATGCTGCGCCTCGCCGGCCGGTACGAGCTGGACGCGCTGCCCACCGCGCTGCACCTGGCCCGCAGCGCGCCGAAGAGCGTCGGCGAGGTGCTGCTGCCGTACGCCGACGGTGAGGTCGCCGACCTGATGGCCGACTGGCTCGACCGGCTCAAGACGGTCCGCCCGACTGCCCGGGCCTGGCTGCGGCGGCACCCGGAGTACGCCACGCGGGCGCTGCTGCCGGCCGCCCTGGGCGCGCCCGGACCGCGGCGCCGGGCCGCCGAGCGGGCGTTGCGCCTGGTCGCCGCGGAGCACCGCGAGACGCTCCTGGCCGTGGCCGGGGAGCACGGCGAGGAGACGCTCGCCGCCGCCACGGCGATGCTCGACGCCGACCCGCTGGCCCAGCTCCCGGCCCGGATGCCGAGCCTGCCGGCCTGGCTGGACCCGGCGGTGCTGCCGCAGGTGCTGCTGCGGGACCGCTCAGCGGCGCTGCCCGCCGACGCGGTACGCCACCTCTGCACGATGCTCGCCATCTCCTCGCCCGGCGAGCCGTACCCGGGGGTGGAGATCGTCCGCGCGGCGTGCGACGCCGACTCCCTGGCGGAGTTCGCCTGGGCGCTGTTCGAGAGCTGGCAGAGCGCCGGCGCGCCGTCGAAGGACGGCTGGGCGTTCACCGCGCTGGGCCTGCTCGGCGACGACTCGACCGCGCGGCGGCTCGCGCCGCTGGTTCGGGCCTGGCCCGGCGAGAGCCAGCACAACCGGGCGGTGACCGGCCTGGAGGTGCTGGCGCAGATCGGCACCGACGTGGCGCTGATGCACCTCTACGGCATCTCGCAGAAGGTGAAGTTCCGGGGCCTGCGGGAGCAGGCGGCACGCAAGGTCACCGAGGTCGCCGACGGGCTGGGCCTGACGCCCGAGCAGCTCGGCGACCGGCTGGTGCCCGACCTCGGCCTGGACACCGACGGCAGCCTGGTCCTCGACTACGGGCCGCGCCGGTTCACAGTCGGCTTCGACGAGCAGCTCAAGCCGTACGTGGTGGACGGCACCGGCGCCCGCCGCAAGGATCTGCCCAAGCCCGGCGCCCGGGACGACGCGACGCTGGCGCCCGCCGCGCACAAACGCTTCGCCGGCCTGAAGAAGGACGTGCGTACGCTCGCCGCCGACCAGATCCGCCGCTTCGAGGCGGCCATGGTGACCGGGCGGCGCTGGCCGGCTGCGGACTTCCGCCGCTACTTCCTGTCCCACCCGCTGCTCTGGCACGTCGTCCGCCGACTGGTCTGGGCCACGGTGGACGACGCGGGGACGGTGGGCGCCGCGTTCCGGGTGGCCGAGGACCGCACGCTGGCCGACGTGGACGACGAGACGTACGCGCTGCCCGACGACGCCACCGTCACCATCGCGCACCCGCTGCACCTCGGCGCGGCGGTGCCGGCCTGGGCGGAGGTCTTCGCCGACTACGAGATCCTCCAGCCCTTCCCGCAGCTCGGGCGCGAGGTGCACCGGCTGGACGCGGCCGAGCGCGGTGAGGCGCTGCTGCACCGGCACATGGGCGTCACGGTCCCGGCCGGGCGGCTGCTCAGCCTGGAACGGCGGGGTTGGCGACGCGGCACCCCGCAGGACGCCGGCATCCAGGGCTGGCTGGAACGTGACGTCCCCGGCGGCCGGGCCGTGGTGATCGACCTCGACCCCGGCATCGCGGTCGGCGTGGTGGACATGTTCCCCGACCAGAAGATCGAGGCGATCTGGGTCAACGACGTGCCGCAGGGTGACTGGTTCCAGCGCGGCGGCAAGGTCCGCCTCGGCGACCTGGACGACGTCACCGTCTCCGAGGTGCTGCGCGACCTGGCGGAGGTGACCCGGTGACCGCGCTCGACCCGGACGCCGAGCGGGCCCAGCGGCCTCCGGCCGAGGTCCGGTACGCCGACGAGCTGGCCGCGCTGGCCGCCGACGACGGTGACCCGCGCCCGCCGGGCTGGCGGCTGAGCCTGCGCGCCGCGCGGCGGTTCATCCTCGGTGACCCGGCGGCCGGGATCCGGCGCAAGTTCGTCGGCGACCCGTCCCTGATCGACCGGGCGCTGGTGGCGCTGGCGACCAGCCGCGGGCTGATGCTCGTCGGCGAGCCCGGCACCGCCAAGTCGCTGCTGTCGGAGCTGCTCGCCGCCGCGGTGAGCGGCGACTCCACGCTCACCATCCAGGGCGGCGCGGCCACCACCGAGGACCAGATCCGCTACTCGTGGAACTACGCGCTGCTGGTCGCGGACGGCCCGTCCCCGCGCGCGCTGGTGCCGGCGCCGCTGCTGCGCGGCATGGCCGAGGGGCGGGTGGTCCGGTTCGAGGAGATCACCCGCTGCCCGCTGGAGGTGCAGGACTGCCTGCTCTCCCCGCTGTCGGACCGCGTGCTCGCCATCCCGGAGCTGCCGGGCGCCGACGCCATGGTGTTCGCGCGTGAGGGGTTCAACGTGATCGCCACCGCGAACACCCGGGACCGCGGCGTCAACGAGATGAGCGCCGCGCTCAAGCGGCGGTTCAACTTCGAGACCGTCTTCCCGATCCCCGACCTCGGCACCGAGCTGGAACTGGTCGAGGCGGAGGCGGGCGAGTTGCTGCGCCGTTCCGGCGTGACCACGCCGCCCCGGCGCGACCTGCTGGAGGTGCTGGTCACCACGTTCCGGGAGTTGCGGACCGGGGTCACCGAACGCGGCGACGCGATGGAGCGGCTGTCGGCGGTGATGAGCACCGCGGAGGCGGTCTCGGTGGCGCACGCGGTCGGGCTGCGGGGCTGGTTCCTGCGCGGCGAACCCGGCGACGCCGCCGACCTGGTCGCCTGCCTGGCCGGCACCGCCGCGAAGGACGACGCGGAGGACCTGGCCCGGCTGCGGCGCTACCTGGAACAGCAGGTGTCCCGCCGCTCCGGCGCGCAGTGGCGGGCGGTGCACGACGCCCGGCACCTGCTGCCCGGGTGAGCGCCACCGGGGCGCCCGGCGGCGTCACGTTCCTCGGCGTCCGGCACCACAGTCCGGCCTGCGCCCGGCTGGTGGCGGCCACCGTGGCCCGGCTGCGTCCGGCGTACGTGCTGGTGGAGGGGCCGGCGGACCTGAACGGGCGGATGGACGAGCTGCTGCTCGGCCACGAGCTGCCGATCGCCGTGTTCACCGCGCACCGCGACGGCACGCGGCGGCACGCCTCCTGGAGCCCGTTCTGCGCGTACTCGCCGGAGTGGGTGGCGTTGACCGCCGGCCGGGAGGCGGGTGCGCAGCTGCGCTTCATCGACCTGCCCGCGTGGCATCCCGCGCTGGCCGACCGCGCCAACCGGTACGCCGACGCCGACCAGCGGTACGCCGAGGCGGTACGCCGGCTCTGCGCCACGCTGGCAGTGGACAACGTGGACGCGCTCTGGGACCACCTGTTCGAGATCGGCCCGGACGACGGGCTGGCCGAGCGCCTCGACACGTACTTCGACGTGCTGCGCGGCGAGTCGGCGGCGGGGGATGACGACACCGCCCGCGAGGCGTACATGGCCCGCTGGGTCCGCGCCGCTCGGCGCCGCGCCGCCGGCCGTCCGGTGCTGGTGGTGACCGGCGGCTTCCACCGTCCCGCCCTGGTCCGGCTGACCGCCGACGGTGACGGGGCGGACGACGACTGGCCGGAGGTCCCCACTCCCGCACCGGACGCGGTGGCGGGCAGCTACCTCGTGCCGTACTCGTTCCGGCGCCTCGACGCGTTCGTCGGCTACCAGTCCGGCATGCCCTCCCCGGCGTACTACCAGCGGGTCTGGGAGGACGGTCCGCGCCGGGCCGCGGAGGCGCTCACCGAGGCGGTGGCGGCCCGGCTGCGGGCCCGGCGGCAGCCCGTCTCCACCGCCGACCTGATCGCCGCCCGGAGCATGGCCGGCGGCCTGGCCCGGCTGCGCGGCCACGCCCACCCGGGCCGGGTCGACGTGCTCGACGGGCTGGTGTCCGCGCTGGTCACCGACGCGCTCGACCAGCCGCTGCCGTGGGCGACCCGGGGCACCCTGGCACCCGGCGCGCATCCGGTGGTGGTGGAGATGGTCGCCGCGCTCAGCGGCGACCGGGTGGGCCGCCTGCACCCGGACACGCCGCTGCCGCCGCTCGTGCACGACGTCGACGCCGAACTGGAACGGCACCGCATCGACGGGCGCGCACCGGTCGAGCTGGACCTGACCGACGCGGACGACCTGGCCCGCAGCCGCCTGCTGCACCGGCTGCGGCTGCTCGACGTACCCGGCCATGCCCGCGAGAGCGGCCCGCGGGTGGGTGCGGACGCGCTGCTCACCGAACGCTGGTCGCCCGCGCCGTCGGCGGACCGGCTGGCCCGGGTGATCGAAGCCGGCGGGTACGGCCCGACCGTCCTGGACGCGGTCACCGCCCGGATCGAGGAGCGGGTGACGCTGCTCGGCGCGGACGTGGACGCGCTCGCCACGACGCTGTTCGACACCGCGCTGGCCGGGCTGCCCGAGCACTCCACCCGCACGCTCACCGCGATCGCCCGCGCCGCGGGCGGGGTCACCGACCTGCGGGCGCTGGGCCGGGCGCTGGCCGTGGCACTGGCCCTGTGGCGGCACGACCGGCTCCTCGGCAGCGCCGGAACGGCCCCGCTGGGCGCGCTGATCACCGCCGCCGTACGCCGGGCGCTCTGGCTCGTCGAGGGCGTGCGCGCGGTGGCCGCGCCGGCCGACCCGGGGCGGCTCACCGCGCTCGTCGCGGTCCGGGACGCGGTCCGCCACGCCGGTCCGGCGCTGGGGCTCGACCGGGACGGCGCGCTGGCAGTGGCCGGGCGGGTGGCGGGCGACGCGGCGGCCCCGCCGGACCTGCGCGGCGCGGCGCTGGGCCTGGCCTGGTCGCTGGGCGACGTGCCGGACGCCGCCCGCGCCGTCCGGGCCGTGGCCGCGCCGGACACGCTCGGCGACTGGCTGGGCGGGCTGTTCGCGCTGGCCCGGGAGGAGGTGGTCAGCGGCGACGCGGCGTTGCTGACGGTGGTGGACGAACTACTCGCCTCGATGGGCGCGCACGACTTCCTGGTGGCGCTGCCGGCGCTGCGGCAGGCGTTCGGCTGGTTCCCGCCCCGGGAACGGGCCGAGGTGGCCCGGCACGTGCAGGCGCTGCACGGCGGCGACGCGCCGCCCGGTGACCTGCTGCGGCTGGACGCCGACCCGCTGCTGGTGGCCGCCGCCCGCGCGGTGGAGGAACGGGTCGACGCGGTGCTGACCCGGGAAGGGCTGTGGGAGGGGGACGGGACGTGAGCGACCCGATGCGGGAACGCTGGCGGCTGGTGCTCGGCGACGCCGCGCAGGACAGCCTGGGCGGCCTGTCGGCCGAGGCGGCCGGCCGGGACGCCGCGCTGGACTGGCTCTACGGCCGCGACGCCGAACTGGGCCGCCGCGACGTGCGGCGCGGCGGGTCCGGCCCGTCCGCCTTGACCACTGTGGACTGGCTGGACGGGATCACCCGGCTGTTCCCGAAGGAGACGGTGCAGCGGCTGGAACGCGACGCGGTCGAGCGGTATGGCATCCACGAGGTCGTGACCGACCCGGCGGTGCTGGCCCGGGTCGAACCGAACCCGGCGCTGCTGCGCGCGGTGCTGCGCACCAAACACCTGATGGACCCGGAGGTGCTGCGGCTGGCCCGCAGGCTGGTCGAGGCGGTGGTGCGGCAACTGGTCGAGCGGCTGGCCGCCGACGTCCGGCAGTCGTTCTCCGGGCCCCGGGCGCGCCGCCCGAGCCGGTTCCGGCAGGCCCGCAACTTCGACGTCCGGCGCACCATCCGGGCGAACCTGGCGCACTGGCGGCCGGACGAGCGCCGGCTGCACGTACGGCAGCCGCACTTCTTCTCCCGGACCCGCCGCCACCTGGACCGCTGGCAGGTGATCCTGCTGGTGGACCAGTCCGGTTCGATGCTCGGCTCGGTGATCCACGCCGCGGTGACCGCCGCCTGCCTGTGGGGGCTGCCCGGCGTACGGACCCACCTGGTCGCCTTCGACACCGAGGTCGTCGACCTGACCTCCGACGTGGACGACCCGGTCGAGCTGCTGATGAAGGTGCAGCTCGGCGGTGGCACCGACATCGCCCGCGCGGTCGCGTACGGCGCGCAGCTCGTGGAGAACCCTCGCCGCGCGATCGTCGCGTTGGTGTCCGACTTCTACGAGGGCGGCGACGCCGGGCGACTCGTCCGGTCGGTGAAGCAACTCGTGGAGCAGGGCACGCACGTGCTGGCCCTGGCCGCGCTGGACGAGGAGGCCGACCCGGCGTACGACCGGGCCACCGCGCAGCGGCTGGCCGACGTGGGCGCCGCGGTCGGCGCGATGACGCCGGGCGAGCTGGCGGCGTTCGTGGCCGAGCACGTCGGCCGGTAGGGAGACGAGGCATGACCCGCGCCGACCTGATCGCGCTCACCCCGGACGTGCTCGCCGCGCTGAGCAACAGGGGCCTGGTGAAACGTGCCACGAAGGAGGTCGACGCGGGTGAGCGGCCCACGCTCATCGAGGACACCGACGGCGCGGTGCGCGCGGCGTACCCGGACGGGGTGACTGTCACGCTCCCGCCCGGCGGCGGTGGCCTGGCGGCGGCCTGCTGCTCCTGCCCCGCGCCGGGCGTGTGCCGGCACCTGCTCGCCGTCGTGCTGACCTACCAGCGCACGCACGCCGCCACCACGCCGAGCCACGCGGCCGCACCGGACCGACCCGCGGCGCGGGACCGGCAGGCCGCGCCGGACCACGCCGCCGGGTCGGGCCACGACGCCGAGCCGGGCCACGACGCCGCGCCGGGCCGGGACGCCGAGCCGCGCCCGGACGCCGAGCCGGGCCGGGACGACGCCGGGGCCGGTGGTGAGCCGTGGCGGTGGTCGCCGGGCGACGTCACCGACGAGGACCTGGCCGCCGCGATCGGCGCCCCGGCGCTCACCGTCGCGCGACGACGGCTGCGCCGCGGCTACACCGCCGTGGTCCACCGGCCGGACGCCGCCGACCCGGTCCCGCGCGTGGAGCTGCCCACCGGCACGGTCCGCTTCCTGGTGCCCCGCCAGATCGGGTACGCGCGCGGCGACGCGGCCGACGACGGCGGCGAGGCGATCGCGCTCGCGGTGTGGGCGTGCCGGGCGGCCGACCGGGAACACCCGGACCGTCCCGAGGCACAGGTACGCGTCGGCGGTGCGGCCACCGTGACGGACCATCCGGCGCTGGACGCGGCGGTGGCGCTGGCCGCCGACGTGCTGCTGACCGGGGCCGCGCACCTGGGCTCCGGGGTGGACGCCCGGCTGGCGGCGGCCCGGCGGGACCTCGACGCGGCCGGTCTGCGCTGGCCGCTGCTGGCGGTGGACGACCTGGTCGGGCAACTGGAGGCGTACGCGGCGCGCGGCGCCCGCTACCGGCCGGAGACATTCGCCGACCTGCTCGCCGAGCTGCCCGCCCGGCGGCGCGCGGTCGTCAACGGCGGCGCCACCCCACCGGAGCGGGTACTCGGCACCCACGAGCCGGCGGAGACGCCGCTGCGGCGGGTGCGCCTGACCGGCCTCGGCGCCCGGGTCCGGTGCAGCGGCGGGGAGGTGGGCGTGGACGTGGTGCTCGCCCACCCGGCGGCCGTCTCGGTGCTGGTGCTGCGCCGCGCCTACCCCGTCACCGACGACGGCACGCCCACGGGGCACGAACTGGCCGGGCGGCGGGTCACCGGCACCACGCTCGGCGCGCTCGCCACCGGCAACGTGGTCTCCGAGTCGGCGGTGCGCAGCGCCGCGCACCGGCTCCGGTTCGCCGCCGGCCGGCTGGCTCGCACCACGGTCACCCCCGGCGCCGGAGAGTGGTCCGGGCTGCCGCCCGGCCTGCTCGCCCACGACCCGGACGCGCTCGCCGCCGAGCTGGCCGGGCGGCCACCCCGGCTGCTGCGCCCCCGCACCGCCGCCGAGTCGGTGCGGGTCCTGGCGCTCGGCGAGGTGCGCGCCATCGGGTACGCGGCCGGTGAGCAGCGCCTCGACGCCACAGTGACCGGGGCCGACGGGGGCACCGCTACCGTCACCGCGACCCACCACGCCGCCGCACCGGGCGCACTCGACGCGCTCGCGGCGGCGCTGGATGGCACGCACGGGCCGCCGCGCTACGTCAGCGGGACGGTCCGCCGTGGCGCCGACGGACTCGTCGTCGAGCCGCTGGCGGTGGTCGCCGACGCGGTGGTCGTACCCGATCTGGCACCCGGTGCGGGCGACGGGCGGCTGGCCGGCGCGGTCGACGTCCGGCCCGACCCGGTCGCGGCCGCGCTGGGTACGGCGTCGGCGCTGCTCGCCCAGGCCGCGCACACCGGCCTGCGGCACCTGGCGGCCGGCTTCCCCGAGCGGCTGCGCACGACGGCGGCCGGTCTCGCCGGAGTCGGACTGGAGCGCTGCGGCGCGGCCCTGTCCGGCCTGGCCGGGACGCTCGGCGCCGACCCGGGCGAACCGGCGGTTCGGGCCTGGGTCGACGCCTGGATCCGGCTGTCGGTGACGGCGGAGTCCCGGTGAGCCGGTCCCCACGGCCGGGAAGGATCGCTACGGTGTGACGGTGGCGACCACGGCGGCGCAGGAGATCCAGGTGGGGGAGCGGCTGGTCCGCGTCTCCAGCCCCGACAAGCCCTACTTCCCGGAGCGCGGGCTGACCAAGCTGGACGTGGTCCGCTACTTCCTGTCCGTCGGCGACGGCATCCTGCGCGCGCTGCGGGACCGGCCGACCATGCTGGAACGCTGGCCGCGCGGCGTGTTCGAGGGCGCCAAGGTCGCCACCCGGCAGACCAACAAGGGCGACGCGTTCTACCAGAAGCGGCTTCCGGCCGGCGCGCCCGACTGGGTGCGCACCGCGCACATCACGTTCCCCAGTGGCCGTACCGCCGACGAGGTGGCCCCGAGTGAGCTGGCGGTGGTGATCTGGGCGGCCAACCTGGGCACGCTGCGTTTCCACCCGTGGCCGGTGTCCAAGGACGACGTGGAACGCCCCGACCAGCTGCGCATCGACCTCGACCCGATGCCGGGCGTGGACTTCGCGCAGGTGGTGCCGGTGGCGCACGAGGTACGCGCGTTCCTGACGGAGCTGGGCCTGGAGGGCTTCCCGAAGACCACCGGCGGGCGCGGCATCCACGTCTACGTCTCCATCGAGCCGCGCTGGAGCTTCGGCGAGTGCCGGCGGGCGGTGCTCGCGCTGGGCCTGGAGATGCAGCGCCGCCTGCCCGACCTGGTCACCACCACCTGGTGGCGCGACCAGCGGGACCGGCCGGTCTTCGTCGACTACAACCAGATGGCCCGCGACCACACGATGACCTCGGCGTACTCGATCCGGCCGACGCCCGCGGCGCTGGTCTCGGCGCCGCTGGACTGGTCCGAGCTGGACGACGCCCGCCCGGAGGACTTCGACGTGCTCAGCATGCCCGCCCGGTTCGCCGAGCGGGGAGACCCGCATGCCGGGCTGGACGGGCGGCGGTACTCGCTGGAAGCGCTGCTGGAGCGGGCCGACGCCGAAGGGCTGGAGTCGCCGCCGGAACGCTGAGGCGGTCAGTCCCAGGGGCTCTGCGTGCCGTCGAACTCCTCGAACACCAGCCAGGTACGTGTGGACAGCACGCCGGCGATGCTCTGCACCCGGTCCAGCACCACGTCCCGCAGCGTCGCGTTGTCCGGCGCCCGGACCAGGGCGAGGACGTCGTGCTCGCCGCTGAGCAGCGCCGCGTGCTCGATGTAGCGCACCCGGGCCAGCTCCGCGGAGACCTCCCGCCAGGTGTTCTGCTCGATGGTGAGCGCGATGTACGCCGACGTGCCCAGCCCGGCCGGCTCCGGCGCGACCCGCGCGGTGAACCCGGTCAGCACGCCGTCGCGCAGCAGCCGCTCCACCCGGGCGTACGCGTTGGTGCGGGAGACGTGCACCCGTTCGGCGAGCGTACGGATCGACGTCCGGGCGTCGCGGACCAGCTCACGCAGGATCCGCCGGTCCACCTCGTCGAGCGGCCCGGCCGAACGTCCCGTTCCGCCCGCCGCGCCCGGTGTGGTGCCGGTCTCCTGGCTCACCTCAGCCGCCCTCCCGTGCCATTCGTCCCGCGTTCATCCCGCATGTTGAGTCAATCATCCACGACCGGGAGCATAGGGCCACCACACGTCCAGGAGGTCCCCGCCGTGACGACCACACCCCAGGCGGTCCGCAGGGCATCCCCGCGCACCCGCCGGAAGACCACCCCGGCCGCACCCGACCCGTCGGCCGGCTTCATGCCGCAGCGGGAACCGGTCCGGCTGCTCGAACCCGACGGGACCCCGCTGCCGGCCCGCGACGACTACCCGGAGCCGCCGGTCGAGACGCTGCGCGAGATGTACCGTCGCATGGTCGTCGGCCGCCGCTTCGACGTCCAGGCCACCGCGCTCACCAAGCAGGGCCGCCTCGCCGTCTACCCGTCCGCCCGTGGCCAGGAGGCGTGCCAGATCGGCGGCGTCCTCGCGCTGCGCGACACCGACTGGGTGTTCCCCACCTACCGCGAGTCGATGGCGCTGACCGCGCGCGGCCTCGACCCGGTCGAGGTGCTCACGCTGCTGCGCGGCGACTGGCACTGCGGGTACGACCCGGCCGTCACCCGCACCGCGCCGCAGTGCACCCCGCTCGCCACCCAGTGCGTGCACGCCGCCGGGCTGGCCTACGGCGAGTCGTACCAGGGCCGCGACACGGTGGCCCTGGCGTTCATCGGCGACGGCGCCACCAGCGAGGGCGACTTCCACGAGGGCATCAACTTCGCCGCCGTGTTCAAGGCGCCTGTCGTCTACCTGGTGCAGAACAACAAGTACGCGATCAGCGTGCCGCTGTCCCGGCAGACCGCCGCGCCGAGCCTCGCCTACAAGGGCGTCGGCTACGGCGTACCCAGCGAGCAGGTCGACGGCAACGACCCGGTGGCCGTCCTCGCGGTGCTGGAGCGCGCCGTGGCGCACGCCCGCGCCGGCAAGGGCCCCTACCTGATCGAGGCACACACCTACCGGATGGAGCCGCACACCAACGCCGACGACCAGACCCGCTACCGCGACGCCGACGAGGTGGAGGCGTGGCGTGACCGCGACCCGATCGCCCGGCTCGAGGCGTACCTGCGGGCCAAGGACGTGCTCGACGACGACGCCGTCGCGGCGATCGCCGCGGAGGCCGAGGAGTACGCCGCGGCGCTGCGCCGCCGAATGGACTCCCAGCCGACTGTGGACCCGCTGAGCCTGTTCGACCACGTGTACGCCGAGCCGACGCCGCAACTCGTCGAGCAGCGCGAGATGGTCCGGGCCGAGCTGGCCGCCGACGCGGAGGGGGACGCCTGATGGCCACCATGACCATGGCGAAGGCACTCAACGCCGCGCTCGCCGACGCGATGCTCGACGACGACCGGGTGCTCGTCTTCGGTGAGGACGTCGGCCAGCTCGGCGGCGTCTTCCGGATCACCGACGGGCTGCAGGCCCGCTTCGGCGACAAGCGCTGCTTCGACACCCCCCTCGCCGAGGCCGGCATCGTCGGGTTCGCCGTCGGCCTGGCCATGTCCGGGCTGCGGCCGGTGGTCGAGATGCAGTTCGACGCGTTCGCGTACCCGGCGTTCGAGCAGATCGCCTCGCACGTGGCGAAGCTGCGCAACCGCACCCGCGGCGCACTCAGCGTGCCGATCGTCATCCGCGTGCCGTACGCCGGCGGCATCGGCGGTGTGGAGCACCACTGCGACTCGTCCGAGGCGTACTACGCGCACACCCCCGGCCTGAAGGTGGTCACCCCGGCCACTGTGGACGACGCGTACTCGCTGCTGCGCGCCGCCATCGACGACCCCGACCCGGTCGTGTTCCTGGAGCCCAAGAAGCTCTACTTCACCAGCGCCGAGGCCGAGCTGCCGGCCCGCACCGCGCCGATCGGCACCGCCGTGGTGCGCCGCCCCGGCACCGACGCCACCCTGATCGCGTACGGCCCGGCGGTGCCGGTCGCACTGGCCGCCGCCGAGGCCGCCCGCGAGGAGGGCTGGGACCTGGAGGTCGTCGACGTACGCAGCATCGTGCCGTTCGACGACGCCACCGTCACCGCCTCGGTCCGCCGTACCGGCCGGTGCGTGGTGATCCAGGAGGCGCAGGGCTTCGCCGGTGTCGGCGCGGAGATCGCCGCCCGGGTGCAGGAGCGCTGCTTCCACGCCCTGCACGCCCCGGTGCTGCGGGTGTCCGGGCTGGACATCCCGTACCCGGCGCCGATGCTGGAGCACACCCACCTGCCCTCGGTCGACCGGGTGCTGGACACCGTGGCCCGGTTGCAGTGGGATGACCAGCCCGACACGCGGTGGGTGGCGGCATGACCGAACGCACCGAGCGGAGCGAGGGCCGTGTGGGCATGCCCGGTCAGCGCGGCATGACCGAACGCACCGAGCGGAGCGAGGGCCGTGAGGCCATGCCCGGCCGGCACGGCATGACAGCGGCGATCGGAACCCGCGACTTCCTCCTGCCCGACCTCGGGGAAGGGCTGAGCGAGGCGGAGATCGTCGAGTGGCGGGTCGCCGTCGGCGACGTGGTCACCGTGGACCAGACAGTGGTCGAGGTGGAGACCGCCAAGGCCGTGGTCGACGTGCCGTGCCCGTACGCCGGACGGGTCGTGGCCCTGCACGGCGCGGCCGGTGAGGTCCGCCCGGTGGGTCAGCCGCTGATCACCATCGCCCCGCTCGACGACGCCCCCGACCCGCACGCCACCTACCGCGAGGAGGAGCGGGCCGGTTCCGGCAACGTCCTGATCGGCTACGGCACCGGGCACGGCGGCTCCGGCCGGCGGCGGCGCCGTCCGCGGCTGGCGCTGGCCCCCGAACCCGGCGCGCCGAACGCGGCGGGCCTCGCGTCCAGCCCTGCCCCCGAGCCCGGCGCGCCGAACGCGGCGGGCCGCGTGCCCGGTCCGGCGTCCGCGTCCGGCTCTCCGGCCCCGGCGGCCTCTCCGGCCCCGGCGAGTCCGGGTCCAGCCGGTTCGCCGGCCCTGGGCGGCGTCCGGTCGGCGGACCGCACGGCCGAGCCGGCACCGACCGGCGGACCGGCGGCGCCGCTGGTCATCTCGCCGATCGTGCGGCGGCTCGCGAAGGAGCACGGCATCGACCTGGCGTCGCTGCGCGGCACCGGGCCGGGCGGCGTGATCCGCCGTGCGGACCTGGACGCGGCAGTGGCCGCCCCCGCCCCGGCGGCCCGGCTCGCCGCGGTGCCGGACGCCCCGGTCGCGCACGTCGGGCTCGCCCCGGCCGGCGACGGTGACACGGTCATCCCGCTCACCGGCATCCGCAAGGTCATCGCCGACAAGCTCTCCCGCAGCCGGCGGGAGATCCCCGAGGTGACCATCTGGGTCGACGTGGACGCCACCGGCCTGCTGGAGACGCGCGCCGCGATCAACGCGGCCACCCCTGACGCGCCGGTGAGCATCCTGGCGCTGCTGGCCCGGATCTGCCTCAGCGGCCTGCGGAGGTACCCGCAGCTCAACGCGCACGTCGACACCGAGGGACAGCGGATCGTGCAGTCCGCGGGCGTGCACCTGGGCATCGCCGCGCAGACCGACCGGGGCCTGGTCGTGCCCGTCGTACGCGACGCGCAGCGGCTCACCACCCGGGAACTGGCCGCCGCGCTCGCCGAGACCACGGCGGCCGCCCGGGCCGGGACGCTGCCACCGGCGCGGCTGACCGGCGGGACGTTCACGCTCAACAACTACGGCGTGTTCGGCGTGGACGGCTCCACGCCGATCATCAACCACCCGGAGGCGGCGCTGCTCGGAGTCGGCCGGATCGTCGACAAGCCGTGGGTGGTGGACGGGCAGCTAGCCGTTCGCAAGGTGACCCAGATCAGTCTCACGTTCGACCACCGGGTCTGCGACGGTGGCGTGGCCGGCGGCTTCCTGCGCCACGTCGCCGACTGCGTCGAGCAGCCCGCCCTGCTGGTAGCCAACGTCTGACCAACCTCCTCCGGCCCCGGCCCTCACCAAGAGGGCCGGGGCCGGAGGAGGTTGGTCAGACGTTGGCTACCAGCAG
>NZ_RCVK01000287.1:0-39569 GCF_003667485.1 Micromonospora sp. BL1 | reverse complement strand
GGGAGGGGGTGAGGGCTAGCGGGCGGCGTAGGTCTGGGTGCTGACCAGGTGGGCCGCGCCGATCAGGCCCGCGGTGTCGCCCAGGTCGGACAGGACGATCGGCATGCTGCCGGTCGCCAGCGGCGTGGAGCGCCGGTAGACCACGCCCCGGATCTCGGCGAGCAGGACCGGCCCGATCCCGGCCGGCGCGCCGCCGATGATCACGATGGCCGGGTTGACGAAGCTGACCAGCCCGACCAGCACCCGCCCGAGCCGGCGGGCGGCGTCGCGCACGAGCGTCTGCGCCGCCGGGTCGCCCTCGGTGGCCGCCGCGGCCACGTCGGCCACCGACAGCGTCCCGGCCGCGGCCAGCCGGTCCGCCAGCGCCGTCGAGCGCCCGGCCCGCGCGGCGCTCACCGCCTCCCGCACCAGTGCGACATCCCCGCAGTACGCCTCGACGCACCCGTTGTTGCCGCAGCCGCACAGCGGCCCGTCCTCGGTGAGCTGGAAATGGCCGATGTCGCCGGCCCCGCTGGCCGCGCCCCGGTAGAGCGCGCCGGCGAGCACCAGCCCGCAGCCGATCGCCTCGCCCAGCTTGACGTAGAGGAAGTCGTCGAACGGACGGCCGGTCCCGGCGTGCCGTTCGCCGAGGGCCATCGCGTTGGCGTCGTTGTCCACCTGCACCGGGCAGCCCAGCTCCGCGGCGAGCGTGTCGCGTACCGGGAAGCGGTGCCAGCCGGGCAGGGCCGGCGCGGAGACCGGCGAGCCGTCGCGGACCTCGACCGGCGCGGGCAGCGCGACCCCGACGCCGGTGAGCGACGTCAGTCCCGCCTCGACACGCAGCTTGCCGAGCAGTTCGACGATGCGCCCGACCACCACGTCCGGGCCGAGCCGGACGTCCACCGGCTCGTCGTGCCGGGCGAGCGGGTTCAGTTCGCCGTCGGTGAGCGCGACCCGCAGGAGACCGTCACCGACGAGCACCGCGCCGAACCGGACCTGCGCGCCGACGCGCAGCAGCGACGACCGGCGGCCACCCCGCGACGCGGCCGGCCCGGCGCTCTCCACCAGGCCGAGCGTGGTCAGCCGGTCCACCTCGGCGGCGAACCGGGCCCGGGGCAGGCCGAGGAGGTCGGCCAGCTCGACCCGGGAGCGTGGGCCGTCGTCGCGCAGCAGGCGCAGCAGCCGCGCCTGATCCGCCGTCTCCGGTCCGACCATCGGCATGTGGTCACCTCCCCACCGAGAATGTGCCACATCCGTGCCCGCGCACACGGGAGCGGGCCGGTCACCCGGAGGTGACCGGCCCGCTGTCCGCTTGCGTCAGAGCGTGTTGCCGGTGGACGGCTTGCTGCTCGTGCCGGTCGTGGTCGACCCGGTGGAGCTGGTCGAGCCGGTCGAGCCCGTGCCGTTGGCGCTGCGGCTGCCGACCGCGGCCGGCGTACCGGCGAACGGCTTGTCGGCGTCGGTCATGCCCTGCTTGCCGCCGTTGCCGGTGGCGAGCTTCTCACCGATCTTGGTCTGCCCCAGCTTGTCCTTGCCCTCCGAGTAGAGCCGGGTCGCCTGGGCCTGCGCGACCCCGGCCGCCTCCTGGACGGTCGGGTGGTCGAGCACCTTGCGCCCGCGGACCACCAGCTCCTCGTACTTCTCCCGGCCGGCACGGGCGCCCAGGACGAATCCCGCAGCCAGCCCGCCAAGAAACATGATCTTTCCGCGCATGGCGGCTCCTTCCGTACCTGACGCTCTCGCCGGTCTCCGCCAGCTCGGCGGAATGACCGTCTCGCGCCTGCGTTCTCTGTCGACGGCTAACTACCCATCCTGCTCTCCGCTCATACCTCCCTGTGCCGAGATGACGATTTGTCCGTAATCCTGGCGCGTCAGCCGGTCAGGTCCTCCTCCGATAACCCCCTGGCGCACCACCCCCCGATGTCCTGTACTCTTGTCCCCGTCGCACGGAGCGGAGAGATCCGAACCGAGCGGTGCACGGTCCCCTGTAGCTCAATTGGCAGAGCAGCCGGCTGTTAACCGGCAGGTTATTGGTTCGAGTCCAATCGGGGGAGCTTCGCTCCACGTCACGCCCGTCGGCATCGCCGGCGGGCGTTCGTCGTTCCCGCGCCCCCTGCGATGCCCGGCTGCCCGGTTTCCACCCGCGAGTCCTCGTTCGCCCGGCAGGATGGTCGGCGTCGACCTAGACTCCCGCTGCGTCGATTGATGCGTCGATCCGAGGACGGTGGAGATGGCCGCAGGACGCAGCCGCTGGACCGCGACGCTGATCGCGGTGGCGGTGGTGCTCGGCTGGCTGATCGTCGGCGGCATCGCCGGCCCCTACTCCGGCAAGCTCGGCGAGGTCTCCACCAACGACAACGCCTCCTTCCTGCCGGCCGACGCCGAGGCCACCCGGGCGCAGGACCTGGCCGCCGGATTCGTCGACCGGGAGACCACCCCGGCACTCGTGGTCTACGAACGCCCCGGCGGCCTCACCCCGGCCGACCAGCAACGGATCCAGGCCGACGCGGCCCGCTTCGCCGAGGTGCCGGGCGTGGTCGGCCCGCTGCCGCCGCCGATCGTCAGCCAGGACAAGCAGGCCGCCCAGGTGATCGTGCCGATCGACAGCGCCGAGGGCGAACAGATCCGGTCCGTGGTGGAACGCCTGCGCGACATCGCCGGCCCGGACCGCGACGGGCTCACCGTCGACGTGGCCGGACCGGCCGGGCTGCTCGGCGACCTGATCGAGGTGTTCAGCGCGATCGACGGGCCGTTGCTGCTGGTCACGCTCACGGTGGTGCTGGTCATCCTGCTCGTCGTCTATCGCAGCCCGATCCTCTGGATCTTCCCGCTGCTGGCCGCCGGGATGTCGTACTCGCTCGCCGCCGTCTTCGTCTACCTGCTCGCCGACCACGACATCGTCAAGCTCAACGGGCAGGCGCAGGGCATCCTCACCGTGCTCGTCTTCGGCGCCGGCACCGACTACGCGCTGCTGCTCATCGCCCGCTACCGGGAGGAGCTGCACCGGCACGAGCGCCCCTGGGACGCGATGCGGACCGCCTGGAAGGGCGCCGCCCCGGCCGTCATCGCCTCCGGCGCCACGGTCATCGTCAGCCTGCTCTGCCTGCTGCTGTCCAGCCTCAACTCCAACCGGGCGCTCGGCCCGGTCAGCGCCGTCGGCATCGCCGCCACGCTGCTGGTGATGCTCACGTTCCTGCCCGCGCTGCTGGTCCTCGGCGGCCGCTGGGCGTTCTGGCCCCGGCGACCCCGGTACGACCAGGCCGACCCGCGCACCGAACACGGCATCTGGGGGCGGATCGCCGGCTTCGTGGCGCGCCGCGCGCGTACCGTCTGGGTCGTCACCGCGGTGGTGCTCGCCGCCCTCGCGATCGGAGTGACCCAGCTCGGCGCCACCACGCTCGGCCAGTCCCAGCTGTTCACCCAGCGCACCGACTCGGTCGCCGGACAGGAGGTCATCGACAGGCACTTCGCGGCCGGCACCGGCAGCCCCGCCACCATCTTCACCACCCAGGCCACCGCGCGGCAGGTCGCCCAGGTGGCGCAGGGCGTGCCGGGCGTCGCCTCGGTGCTGCCGCTCGGCCAGCGGGGCGAGAACGCGCCGCCCGACCCGGACGCGCCCCCCAAGGTGGTCGGCGGGCGGGTCCAGCTCGACGTCACGCTCGCCGACCCGCCGGACAGCAACGGCGCCGAACGCACCATCCGTGACCTGCGCGAGGCGGTGCACCGGGTGCCCGGCGCCGACGCGGTGGTCGGCGGCTTCACCGCGATCAACGTGGACACCGCCGACGCCTCGGTACGCGACCGCGACGTCATCATCCCGGTGGTGCTGCTGGTCATCGCGGTCATCCTGGCCCTGCTGCTGCGCGCACTCGTCGCACCGGTGCTGCTGATCGCCACCGTGGTGCTGTCGTTCCTGGCCACGCTGGGCCTGTGCGCGCTGCTGTTCCGGTACGTCTTCGACTTCCCCGGCGTCGACCAGTCCTTCCCGCTGTTCGCGTTCGTCTTCCTGGTCGCGCTCGGCATCGACTACAACATCTTCCTGATGAGCCGGGTCCGCGAGGAGTCGGTCCGCCGCGGCACCCGCGCCGGTGTGCTCGCCGGACTGGCCGTCACCGGCGGCGTGATCACCTCCGCCGGCATCGTGCTCGCCGCCACGTTCTCTGCGCTCGCCGTCCTGCCGCTCGTGGTGCTCGTCGAGCTGGGCGTGGCGGTCGCCGTCGGCGTCCTGTTGGACACCGTCGTGGTCCGCTCGCTGCTGGTGCCCGCGCTCGCGTACGACATCGGGCCGAAGGTCTGGTGGCCGGGCCGCTTGTCGCGGTCGCACCGCGAGGGCGACCGGGCCGGGGCGGGGGTGGACCGTGCCTGACACGGACGTGGTGATCGTCGGCGGCGGCCTGGCCGGTCTCGCCGCCGCGCGGCGGCTGCACCGCGCCGGGGTGCCGTGGCGGCTGCTGGAGGCGGGCGACCGGCTCGGCGGGCGGGTCGCCACCGACCGGGTCGACGGGTTCCTGCTGGACCGGGGCTTCCAGGTGCTCAACACCGCGTACCCGCGGCTCACCGGCCTGGTCGACGTCGGCGCTCTCACGATGGGCTGGTTCACCTCCGGCGTGCTGGTCCGTCGCGGCGACCGGCTGGAACGCCTGGTCAACCCGCTGCGCGAACCCACCGGAGCGCCCGGCACGCTCACCTCGGGCATCGGGTCGCTGACCGACCGGTTGCGGTTCGCCGCGCTCGCCGCCGGCTACGCCACGGTGCCGGTCGGGCGGCTGCTCGACACGCCCGAGACCAGCGCCGAGAAGGCGCTGCGCCGGGCCGGGCTCTCCGACGCGATCATCGAGGAACTGCTCCGGCCGTTCCTGTCCGGCGTGCTGCTCGACCGCGAACTGGCCACCTCCAGCCACGTGCTCGCGGTCGTCATGCGCTCCTTCGCCCGCGGCCGCATCGGCCTGCCGGCCGACGGCATGCAGGCGCTGCCGAGGGCGCTCGCCGCGCCGCTGCCCGCCGAGCTGATCGAGCTGAACACCCCGGTCACCGAGGTCGCGCCCGGCCGGGTCCGCACCCCGTCCGGCGAGATCACCTGCCGCGCCGTCGTGGTCGCTGTCGACCCGCCCGCGGCGACCACGCTGTTGCCGGGGCTGCCACGGGTACGCATGCACGCGTACACGACCTACTACCACCGCACCGACACCGCGCCGCTGGACGAGCCGATCCTGCTGCTCGACGGCGACCGGCGCGAACTCGTCGCCAACACGGTGGTGGTGAGCCGGGCCGCACCCACGTACGCGCCGGACGGCGAGCACCTGGTCGCCACCTCGGTGGTCGGCCCGCAGGCCCCACCCGAACCGGTGATCCGGCGCGAACTGGACCGCCTCTACGGCCGCTCCACCGCCGACTGGACCCACCTCACCACAGTTACCGTGCCGGACGCGCTACCCGCCGCACCGCCGCCCCAGGGCCGGCTGCGCAAGCCGGTGGCGCTCGGCGACGGCCTGTACGTGGCCGGCGACCACCGCGACAGCCCGTCCATCCAGGGCGCGCTCGCCAGCGGATGGCGAGCGGTCGGCGCGGTCCTCGCGGACTTGCGGCGCGGGTGAGCCATCGGCGGGTAGCGCGTTGTTATCCTCGCGTTGCCCATCGTGCTGTCGCGGCCGTGTTTCCGCCCGGTAGGTGGTGGTCCGCGCAACGATCGGCGGGTTACGATCCGGCGCGGTCACGGGGCGGTAGCTCAGCCGGTTAGAGCAGGGGACTCATAATCCCTCGGTCGCGGGTTCGAACCCCGCCCGCCCCACCAATTGTTCTCCCTGGTCGGCCCTGCTGCCGGCGGTCGGGGGCCGATCGCGTCGAGGTCCGGTCCGACGCTCGACCAGGAAGCGGGGGAGCGGCACCGACCGGCGTTGGTGCGTCTTTTTCTAATCCCAAGGCCGCAGGTTCGACTCCTGGCCAGGCACACAGGTACTTCCCTTCGGACATCAAGGGTGGTTGATACACTCCGCGCCCATGGAGAAGCGCTACGCCGTAGCCGCCCTGGCCCTCGTAACGCTTCTCGCCGGCTGCACCAGCGATGCGTCCCATGACGAGCAGATGGAGTACCTACGCACGATGGCTCAGCGTGGGGCCGAGCTGCATGCCGTGGAGAAGAGCCGGCCATCGGGATCTCCCGGCGACGCGGAAGAGTGTTCCGACTCCTACGAGAATATCTACGGTGGACTCAACGGCCACGACGCGCCCCACGTCGGGAACTACGACGAAAAAGTCGCCTTGGTGAAGGAAGGCCGGCGTCTGTTCATGGAGAGCTGTATGAGCGGCACGCCGTCGTCGGCACAAGGAGCTTCACGTGAGCCCCGGCGACAGAACTCCTAGGACGGAACCTGGGCAAGCCTGAGCACGTATTCGAAGCCGCGTTTCTGCGCGGGCGAATCCACCATCGGCAGGATCAGCGCTGGTATGCCGGCGGAAACCGATCCGCCGTCGCCGGCGGGATGATCACCGACCATCAGGGTCTGGCCCGGTGTGGCATGGAGGGCTCCGAGGGCGGCGCCCCAGATGCGAGGGTCCGGTTTGACGAAGCCGACCTCGTAGGACAATACGAACGCATCGACATGGCCGTCGAGTCCGTGCCGCGCGAAGCATTTGCGGATGTCCCAGCCGACGTTGCTGACGACGCCGATGCGAACACCGCTGTCGCGCAATGCGGACAGGGTGGCGACGGTGTCGGCGTACGGCTCGATCGCTTCGGCGTGTGTTTCGTGCAAGACCGATGCCAGCGCCTGGTCCACCCCAGGAATCTGCTCCAGCACGGCGCGGATCGCCCGATCCCAGACTCGCGGATCCAGATCTCGGGCGATGTGGGCCGGATCCGTGGCCGTCTCCCGCAACAGTTTCGCGAAGTCGCCGGCAATGCGGTGCGGCTCGCCGGCAGCCAACGTCCGGTCGATCGATGCCGCCGCGTTGCCCACCCAGCGCTCCGAGTCCCTGGCGAACAGAGTCCAGGCGAAGTCGAACAGCACCGTCGTCACGGGCTCAGCGGTCATCGCAGCACCCTAGATCAATGCGATGAGTTCTGTGGGCCGCGACGCAGTGAGTCCGCCAGCCCTGCCGCCCACCACGCGAAACGCCCTGCTCAGCCGCGCTACCAGTACCTGCCGCAGGCCGGCTCGAGCTTGTCGACCGCGCTCTCCAGGTCGCCCGTGTCGCTCGCCATCTTCACGATCGCTTCCGCATATTCGAGCTTGGGCTTGATCGAGCGGACTTCGACGCCCTTCAGGCCTGCGGCCACGGCGAGCGCCCTGAAGTTGCTCCGCAGCGTGCGATCCGACTGCTCACCGGCCACCCCGTTCGCCACCGCCTCGAGGTTGACCAACCGGGTGGACGCCTCCGCCCGGGCGTTGACGAGTTCGGCCTCCACTGTCGAACTGGAGGCGACCCCGACCAGGGTGATCAGCCCGGCGATGGCCTTCTCCAGCGGACCTCTGACGGTGGTGCAGGCCGCCTTGTTGCTGGTGGTGGCCGGTTGGGTGGCCTTCCTGGTCGTAGGCGCCGCCACGGGGGCCGTCGAGGACCGGGGAGTGCCCGATGACCGTGAGGTCTGCGAGGGCTCGGGTGCGAGGCTCGGTGTGGCCGTCGGCGTCGAGGGCATGGGAGTGGGTGACTCCGTAGCGGCGCTCGCCACCACGGCAGTGGGCGTGCCCGGCGTCTCGTCGGCGCGGCCACACGCCGAGGCGGTGAGCAGCATCGCGGCGACCGCCGCGCAGAGGCCGAGCCGTCGTACCGTCACGTCGTGTCCCATCTCGCGATCTTGCGGGAGCGTGACGATACATGGCGGACGCAGTGGCGACCATCAACTGGCTGGACCGGCTGCCCGGGGCAGTCACTTGCCGACGAAGGGCTGGGGAACGCTACGAGATGCCGAGAGGTGCTTCGCTGTAGCAGCAGGCCGTCCGTCCCGGTCATTCGGCTGCGGTGCGAGTGGAACTCGGCCAGCCAGGCCGCTGAACCGCCCCTCTGCACGTCCATTCGAGGTCGAGAGCACGGCGAGAAACGCGGGGTGTATGCGCAGAACCGGCAGATGATAGATCAGCTTCGCTGACGATCATCGCCTGTCTTCCCAATCGCAACTCGAGTCGGCATGCTTGCCCGATGGAGAACCTGCACGCGTCGGCGCCGCATGCCCTGCACCTGTATTGCAGGGTCGACGTGCTGGTGACCGATGCTGAGGCTCTTGCCGATCACGCAGTCGCCGAGCTGCGAGAGGCGGAGATCGACTGGTCTGCGGAAGACGACGACCTCGAATCGGCGGTGGGAGAGCTGCGGGGCAGCATCGCCGACTCGCTCGGGGCGGTAGTGGACATCAGCCGCCTGATCGAGGGTGTCCCGGGAGTCGAGTTCCGAGGCGGTTGGTGCCGGGCCGAGCCGGGGCCGCCGCGGGAGATCCCCGTTCCCGGAAGCCGGTAGCCGCCGGGGCCTGCCGGCGGGCGGTCCGCAGCCCGTGCGGCAAGAACCTGGCGGACGAGCGGTGGTAGAAGACGAGTGCTCAGGGCTTGGGCGCGACCTGGATGATGCTGCTACCACTGGCGGTCGTGTTGCCGTCGCCGATCACTGAGGTGACCAGGTCGTAGAAGCCCGGCTTGGCATCGGGGCCGATCAGGATGGTGCTGGCGGGACGCTCGCCCGGAGTACCGGACGGCCGGACCGGTGTCGCCGTGAAGGTGACCAGCCCGGGCGCCGCCGAAGCGGCCTTCAGGTCGTCCACCGTGCCGTACGGGCCCATCAGCCGTGCGGTCAACTCGACCTGTGGCGAGGTGGAGCCGGGCTCGTCCGGGGACTCGACGGTCCACTGCACGGTCAGGGTCTGGCCCGGTTGGTACGGCCTGTCGACGTCCAGATCCTCGCAGCAGGTGTACGCCGGCGGCGGCACCTCCGCCACTGTCTCCGACGGTTCGGCGCCGCAGGCTGCCAGCAACGGAACGGCGAGGCAGCTGAGAAGGCGCAGGTGCGGCGAGTTCATGCGCAGGATCGTAGGCGGGGTTCGCCGCTGCCATGGGGCGGCGGAGAAATGTACAGCAGCCTATGGTTGCCGCGTGAACAGACGCCTGTGGGTGGTGTCGGTGCTGGCCGGGACCGCGCTGCTCGCCGTGCCGGTGACCGTCGTCGGCGTCCACGTGGCCCACCCGCGGAACGAGAGCGGATACCTGGTGCACCTCGAGCAGTACGGCGACCGGCAGAACGACAGGCCGCTGGCAGTGATGCCGCCGACCGCGGATCTGGTCGCCGAAGGCGACGCGGCGTGCGACTGGTTGCGCGAGCAGCCGTACGCGCTCTGGCGGCACGATCCGGAGTACCGCGAGCTTGTCGTCTACGAGCGCTACGTCCGGCAGGTCGAGACCCGGCTGCCGGCCTGGGGCCCTCGCAACGTTGACCTTGGAGTTGTGGCACCTCACAAAAGCCACGTGCGGGACATCCGAGGCGCCACAACTCCAAGATCGGCGCAAGCCCGCCGCAGGCGCGGTCAACGCGCGCGGTTCGCTGCCATCCAGGCGGTGGCGAAGTCGACCAGGGCGCGTTGGCGCATCAGCCGGGCCGTCGCGCCGCCGACTCGACCGATCGTCGCGCCGCCTGTCGCCTCGAAGTCGGCGCCCAGCCAGTGGAAGTCGTCCTCGTCGGTGGCGACGTCGGTCCACGTGGTCCACCGGCTCGTGCCATCCGGCAGCCGTACCGCCGAGCCTGTCACCGCCCGCGGCGGCGAAGCCTGCCGCCATTCCGCCAGGTGCAGCGAGGTGTTGGAGCTGTGGTCGCAGCCGAGCAGCAGCACCTTGCCGTCGAGCCGGTACACCGCGCCCAGCGGGGAGTGCTCGCCCAGCGCGTCGTCGAGTCGGTGGCCCTCGACGATGTCGGCGGCGTGCGCGCCGAGCGCGGCGAAGGACACCTGCGGGTGGTCGCTGCGGCGGGCGCCCGGCCAGGTGCGTACCGTCTCGGCGACCGCGCCCATCCACCGGCTCGGCGTGCGGGCCGGGTCGAAGCCGGGCGTCTGTTCGCGGATGACTGGCCACCACGCCTCCGGTACGGGCGGATGCCGCCACCCGGCCGGGTCCGTGTTGTCCGGCGTGTGCGTCGGCACGACGAGGGTGCCCTCCGGGCCGAGTGCGTCGAGCAGCGCCCACACCACCGCCTCGGTGCCACCGGCGACGAACCCGAGACTCCGGTACGACGAGTGCAGCAGCAGGACGTCGCCCGGGGTCACGCCGAGCGTCCGCAGGTCGTACGCGAGCGAGCTGACGGTGTGCGGTGAGGCCTGGTCCACGCGGCGCAGTGTAGGCGGGGCCGAGCCCGCACCTGGGACGGTGCCGGAGGACGGCGTCACTCCCACGGCGGGGCGTGCCGGTTCACGTAGTCGCGGGCGCGGGGGAGCGGATCACCCTGGTACCGGTGCGGCATGCGGTGATGCTGGGCCTGGCAGAACGTGGCGAGGTCGTCGACGATCATGATCCGGTCCAGTGGACGCCGCTCGAACTCCCGGTTGGCGGCGAGCAGGTCCGCCTCCCGGTTCCACCCGGCGTGGTCGAACGCCCAGCCCGCCCAGGTCGCGTACACGTGGAAGACCTGGCTCTGGCCCGCGAACCGCAGCCCCGCGAGGCCGATCGGCCGGTCCGGGTAGGTGTCCCGGCACACCCAGGCCAGGATGTGGCAGGCCCCGGCGGCGGAAAACGGCTGGTCGGCGCGCTCCCAGGCGAGTCGCTGGTCGGCCCGTTCCCGTGGCGTGCGCCGGAAGACGCCCGCCGCGGTCACCGCCATGGCTCGCACACTAGCGACACCAGGTCACTTGACACCAAGGGCGGATGGCGATGGAGAGTCTGGCATGAGCTTTCCGCTGTCGACGCCATCCGCCGTTCCCGCCGGCACGCTCACCACCGGCCCGCAACCCACGCTGTCCACGGCCGACGGCCTGGTCCTGCGCCCCTGGGCGGACGAGGACGCGCCGGCTGTCCTATCGGCGTACCAGGATCCGGAGATCCGCCGCTGGCACACCCGCCGGCCCGCGTCGCCGGAGCAGGTCCTCCAGTGGTTCGCCCACTCCCGTCGATCGTGGCAGGAGGAGACGGGCGCGAGCTGGGCGGTGACGCGCGACGGCGCGGTGGTGGGCCGCATGGCGTTGGGCGGCTTCAACCTCGACGACGGCGAGGCCGGGTGCGCGTACTGGGTGGTTCCGGCCGCTCGCGGCACGGGAGTGGCCTCCGGGGCGTTGCGGGCGCTGAGCGCATGGGCACTCGGCGAGGGCCGGCTGCACCGGCTCTGGCTGGACCACTCCACCCGCAACGTCGCGTCGTGCCGGGTGGCGGTCAAGGCCGGGTACCGGCTGGAAGGCACCAAACGCAGCGCGGCCGTGCACGACGACGGGCGGCACGACATGCACCTGCACGCCCGCGTCCGCGGGGACGGCTGAACCGGGTCACGACTGCGCGGCGGCCACCTCCCGGATGCGCCGCAGCGCCTCCTCCCGGTCCATCCCGGTCGCCTGGAGGATGTCGCTCGCGGCGGTCCGGACCTGCCCCACGATCACCGTGCCGGACAGCCCGGTCCCGGCCAGCTCCGCGCGCGTCGCCGCCGCCACCGCACGCAGCGCGTGGCGGCGCGCGTCCTCCGGGCCCTGGTCCGCGAGAACCTCCTCCTGTACGGCGTTCACCGCCGCACTGAGCGCCTCCACGGCGTCCGGCAGGCTCTCCGGGATCGGCTCCCCGTCCTCGATCAGCACGACGGCCCGCCGCGCCAGCACGCGGGTGTTCCAGACCGCCTGGTCCACGTCCGGTGCACCGAGCTGGTAGTGCCGGACCGAACGTCGTCTCGGCCAGCGCGCCGGGGCGAGGTCGACCGTCTCCTTCGCGCCGCCGAAGACGTCCCAGAACCGGCCCAGGTCCGCGCCGATCGCCTGCGACCGGCTCAACGCCTGGTCGGCCAGGTCGTGGTCACGTCGCCGCAGCGCGGCAGCGGTCGCCGCGAGCTGGCCGGCGAGCTGCCGCAGCGTCGGCGCTGCCACCCGCCGCACGACCCGCAGCGGGTTGATCGGCACCAGCAGCAACGTCACCACCAGTCCCACGCCGCCGCCGATCAGCGCGTCGACGAAGCGGGGGAACTCCAGCGTGTGCCGGGAGGAGGAGAGCGCGCCGAGCAGCACCGCCGTACCGCTGGCGTTGCCCACGATCCCGCCTCGCGTACTCAATGCCAGCGCGACCAGGACGGACGCCGCGACGATGACGCCGGTCTGCCACACCCCGGCGCCGACGGCCCCGATCAGCAGGTCCGACACGATGATGCCGAGCGTCACCCCGGCGAGCAGTTCGACGGTGTTGGAGAGGCGCCGTCCGAACGACGAGGTGATCACCGCGACCGCGGCGGCCGGGGCGAAGATCGGGCTCGGCATGCCGGTGAGCCAGCGCGCGACGGCCCAGGCCAGCGCCGCCGCTAGCCCGGCCTGCACGGCGAGTACGGACTTGATCCGCAGCTGTTGCATCCGGTCCCGCCCGGCGGCCCGGCCGCGCTCGTTCACGCGCTCCCACGCCTCGTCGAACCGTTCCGCGTCCAGGCCGGCGCGCCGCGACGACCCCCGCCGGCCGCCGCGACCCTCCCGCTGCCCGGTCACCGCCGGCGGCTACCCGCAAAACCCGCCGCCAATCCCGGCGTCCGTCGTGGTCAGCCGCCCGATTCGAGGTACGCGGCCAGGTGCGCCAGCGAGGACGCGATGCCCTCCTCGTGCACCGCCTGGTCGATGCCCGGCGGCACGCCGGTGGCGGTGACCGTCACCTCGGTGCCGTCGCCGGCCGCCGCGAGGTGCCAGGTCATGGTCATGGTGCCGGCGTACGCGGGGTCGTCGGCCTGGAACACGGCGGTCTGCACGACCCGGTGCGCCGGTACGAGTTCGGCGAACCCGACGTCGACCACGTCGGTGGCGTCCGACGTCTTGCCGGGGTTGCCGGCCGGGTCGAGATAGGTGAGCACCATCCGGAACCCGCCACCCGGGCGCGGATCCCACCGTTCGATCCGCCCGCGCATCCCGTCCGGCGGCAACCACGCCTCCAGGGCGCCCCGGTCCACGAGCGCGTCGTACACCGCCGCCGGCGGCGCGGCGATCGTCCTGCTGCCCCGATCGATCCTGCTCACCCCCAAACCCTAGGCCCGCGCCCTCCCGCCCGCGGGTGCCCCTCGTCGATCTTGGAGTTGTGGTCGTGAATGAATGCGGCTGAGAAGGGCGATTCGGGCCCCACAACTCCAAGATCGACGGGGAGCGGGAGCGGGGCGCGCCCGGTACGCTGCCGCGAATGCCGGTACGACAGCACCTCCACGACTCGCTGCTGCTCGGGGATGACGACACGCCGCTGGCCCGGCTGCGGCTGCGGGACGACGACGGCACGGCGGTCGCGGCCGACGTCCGGACGCTGCCCGAGGCGCCGCTCACCCGGCTCGTCGCGCAGGTACGGCGCGATCTCGCCGGGCACCGGCTGGAGACGCCGGACGAGGCGCTGGCGGCGGCACTGGTGGCCGACGGGCTGGAGCTGAGCCGGGCCGCCACGGACATGCGGCACGACCTGACCGACGTGCCCGAACCGGTGGCGCTGCCGGACGGCTGGTCGCTCGGCGCACCCGGCTGGGACGAAGACCTCGCCGCAGGGCTGGACGCGGCCTACGGCCCGGACCACCCGGACGGCCGCTGGCAGCCCAGCGACACCCGGGAGGTACGGGCGATGTTCGACACCGGCGAGCCGGTGCCACCCCTGGTGCCCGCCTCGGCCCGGCTGGTCGACCCGGACGGCCGCAGCGCCGGGCACGTGCTGTGCGCCGGGCCGGTGCCGTGGACCGACGACGACTGCGTCTGGATCCTGAATCTGGGCGTCGCGCCCCGCGCACAGCGCCGCGGGTTCGGCCGGGCGCTGCTCGTCCACGCGTTGCGCGGCGCGCGGGAGGCGGGCCTGCCGTCCGTCGGCCTGTCAGTGGTCGACGGCAACCCGGCCCGCCGGATGTACGACGCGGCCGGGTTCCGCGTCCTCACCCGGGTGCTCACGGTCCGAATCCCGGACGCGTGAACGCTCGGCCCGATGCCTCTGGGTGGTTCGCCGTCGTCGCGCCGTTTCCGCCGTGGTCCCTTGCGTGTACTAGCGTCGGCTGGGTGGGGAAGCATGCTGCGAGCTACGAGCCGTTGACGGTGGCGCGGCTGGGCGCGTTGCTCGTCCAGGCGGACGACAGCCGGCGTTGGCGGTTGGTGGCGGAGTTCCTGGAGGAGTTCCGCTGGGAGCCGCGCGAGACCCGCATGCGGTTGTTGCAGGAGGAGCCGGCACCCACCGGAGACGAGCACTGGGACGTGTTCCTTGCAGCGCTGGTCGAGCATCTGAGCGCGAAGGACGGGCGCGGCGCGCCGCGGTGGGTCGAGACACGGTCGCTACGGCGGTTCTGGTTCCCGTTCAACACCAGAGCCGCTCGAGTGGATGCGGTCGTTCACGCCCCGGCGGCGTTCCGTCGCCGGGGCGTCTACGTCTCCGCACATGAGCTGGATGTGGCATGAGGCCGGAAGATCCCCTTCTGGATCGCGCCGCGATCGAGGACGCCTTCCGCAGGTTGGGCGACCGGCTCGCGAAGCGGGGGGTGATCGCGGACCTCTACATCTTCGGCGGTGCGGCGATGGCCTTGGCCTACGACGCGCGGCGGTCGACGCGTGACATCGACGCGGTCTTCCAGCCGCACGGGGTGGTACTCGACGAGGCCCGAGCCGTCGCGAACGAACTCGGTCTTCCGCACTGGTGGCTCAACGAACAGGCGAGCGCCTATGTCGCTCCTGGCGGTGACGCATCCGCTCCACGTGTCTTCGACCACCCGGGCCTTCGGGTCGCCGCTGCGTCTCCGGAGCATCTGCTGGCCATGAAGGTGCTCGCGGCTCGACGGCGGGACGCCGAAGACATCCGCTTCCTCATTGATCATCTCGGGCTGACGAGTGCCGAGCAGGTGCTCGATCTGTGCGCTGAGATCTTTCCCGAGGAAGAGGTGCCGGGCCGCGCAAGGCTTGTGCTCGACGACGTGTTCGGCGCCGACTGAAGGTCAGGGGCCGACCGTCAGGCGCCGGTGAGCAGAAGGCGGTGCTCGGACCAGAGCCAGCGCAGGTAGTCCCGCAGCCGTTCCGGGGTGGCGATCCAACCCTGGCCGGGATAGCGGAGCAGTCGGCTGACCTCGCCGGCCACCAGGTCGTACCCGGCCACGCCGGTCTCCGGCACCGGGGCGTCCGGTGCGACAGCCACGGGCAGCGGGACCATCGGGATCCGCAGGCCGGCGTCGTCGCAGGCCCGCAGCACGGTGAGGTATACCCGGACCAGGTGGTACGGCGAGACAACGACCGCGACGCTGCCGACGCCCAGCGCCCGCACCTGCTCCACGATCCACGCGGCCTGCCGTCCGGTGCCGGTGACCGGCTCGGCCTGGAGCACGACTCCGTCGGTCCGGCGCAGCCCGAGCCCGCGCAACCGGTCCAGCGTGAGCGGACGGTAGGTCCGTTCGGCCGAATCGGTGTTCGCCACCAGCAGGTGCCGCAGTGCCGGGCCGGTCTCCCAGGCGCGGATCGCCTCGGTGAGGCGCCAGTCCTCGCCCTGGCCGGTGGGCACCACGAGCGCGTCCACCCGCTCGGCGGCGCGGTGGGGGAGCGTGAGGACCATCGTGACCGCCTCCAGCACCGCCAGGAGCCGGTCGGCGGGGACGCCCGCGAACGCCTCGGCCGGCACGAGCCGTGGCAGCGGGCGGGACACACTCGTCACGCCCGCGATCTTGCCACCTTCGGGTCGACGGGGGATGAGAGAGTGGCACGGTGCGGGTGGGGATCCTCGGGCCGCTTGAGGTCCGCGACGGCGATCGGCCGGTCGACGTCGCCGGGGCGCGGCTGCGGGCCCTGCTGATCCGCCTCGCCCTGGACCCGGGCCGGCCGGTGAGCGTCCCAGCGCTGGCCGAGGCGCTCTGGGGTGACGAGCCGCCGACCGACACCGCCAACGCCGTGCAGACGCTCGTGTCCCGGCTGCGCCGGGCGGTGCCCGGGCTCGGGGTACGCAGCAGCCCTGCCGGCTACCGGCTCGACCTCGACCCGGACGACGTCGACGCCGGGCGGTTCGAGCGGCTGACCCGGCAGGGGCGGGCGGCGCTGCGCGACGGTGACGCGGCGACGGCGCGGACGGCGTTGCGCGACGCGCTCGCGCTGTGGCGCGGGCCGGCGCTGGCCGAGGTCGCCGACGCGCCGTACGCGGCGGCAGCGGTGGCGCGGCTGGCGGAGCTGCGGCTCACCGCGCAGGAGGACCGGATCGAGGCGGAGCTGCGGACCGGGCGGCCCGAGCTGATCGTCGCCGAACTGGGGGAGCTGACCGCCGCGCATCCGCTGCGGGAGCGGCTGGCCGAACTGCACCTGCGCACGCTCGCCGCGGCCGGGCGGCCCGCCGAGGCGCTCGCCGCGTACGAGCGGACCCGGCACCGGCTCGCCGACGAGCTGGGCGTCGACCCGTCGCCGCAGTTGCGGGCCGCGCACCTGGAACTGCTGCGCGGCGAGGCGGTCCCGCAGCAGCCGGCGCCCGCGCGGCGGGGCAACCTGCGGTCGGCGCTCACCACGTTCGTCGGGCGCGACGAGGATCTGGCCCGGCTCACCGGGCTGCTCGCCGCCAACCGGCTGGTGACCCTGCTCGGGCCGGGCGGAGCGGGCAAGACACGGCTGGCGAGCGTCGCGGCGGGCCGGCTCGCGGACGGCGTACCCGGCGGGGCGTGGCTGGTCGAGCTGGCCCCGATCACCGACCCGGCGGACGTGCCCCGGGCCGTGCTCGACACGCTCGGCCGCCGGGACCGGACGCTGGAACCGGTACGCCCACCGGCCCGCGACACGCTCGGCCGCCTGGTGGAGACGATCGCCACCGACGAGACGCTGATCGTGCTGGACAACTGCGAACACGTCGTCGAGGCCGCCGCCCGGCTCGCCGAGGAACTGCTCGGGCACTGCCCGGGACTGCGCGTGCTGGCCACCTCCCGGGAGCCGCTGGGCATCGTCGGTGAGGTGCTGGAGCCCGTACCGCCGTTGCGCCTGCCACCGGCGGACGCGACGCCGGGCGACGCGCTCGCGTACCCGTCGGTGGAGTTGCTGCGCGACCGAGCCGCCGCCGTGCGCGCCGGGTTCGCGGTGACCGGCGACAACGTGGCGGCCGTGGTGGAGATCTGCCGGCGGCTCGACGGCCTGCCGCTGGCCATCGAACTCGCCGCGGCGCGGCTGCGGACGCTGTCGCCGCGGCAGGTCGCGGCCGGGCTGGACGACCGGTTCCGGCTGCTGACCGGCGGCAGCCGCACCGCGCTGCCCCGGCACCGCACGCTGCGGGCGGTGGTGGACTGGAGCTGGGGGCTGCTCACCGACGACGAGCGACGGCTCGCGGAACGGCTCGCGGTCTTCCCGGCGTCGGTAACCGCCGAGTCGGCGGCCGGCGTCGCCGGCCCGGCCGCCGCCGCGCTGCTCGACGCGCTCGTCGACAAGTCGCTGCTCCAGGTGGTCGGCGACGGGCGGTTCCGGATGCTGGAGACCATCCGGGAGTACGGACTGGAACGGCTCGCCGCCGCCGGAGCGGTGGCCGATGCGCGCGCCGCGCACGCGGCGTACTTCCGGGAGCTGGTCCGGACCGCGGAGCCGCACCTGCGGACCGCCGGTCAACTGCCGTGGCTGCGGCTGCTGGAGGCGGAACGGGAGAACGTCGTCGGCGCGCTGCACTACGCCTGCGACGCCGGTGACGCCGACACCGCGCTGCGGATCGGCGCGGGGCTGGCGTTGCCGCTGGTGATCTGGGGCGACGACGGTGGCATCGGCGGTGACGTGCTGGCCCGGGCGCTGGCGCTGCCCGGTCCGGCACCGGCGGAGGAGCGGGCGGTGGTGCTCGCCATCCGGATCGGTTCCGAGCTGGCACGCGGCGAGCAGGGGCCGACGCCGGAGCAGATCGCCGAGCTGACCACGACCCTGCGGGCGGCGGAGGGGACCAAGCACCCGATCGTGGGACTGCTGGCGCCGATGCTGTCGATCTTCGGCGACGACACGGCGGCCGGGATCGCGGCGATCGACCGGGCGCGCGGACACCCCGACCCGTGGACCGACGGCACGCTGCTGGGGATACGCGGCAAGTTCAAGGAGAACGACGGCGACGCCGAGGGCATGCTGCGCGACCTCACCGACGCCGCCGCGGAGCTGCGCGCGGTCGGTGAGCGGATGAGCCTGTCGCACGTGCTCAGCGAGTACGCGGACGCGCTCACCAAACGCGGCGACTTCGACGCGGCGACCGCGGCGCTGGAGGAGTCGGTGCGGCTGGCCCGGGAACTCAACCCGGCCTCCGAGCCGGGCTTCCAACTGATCTGGCTCGCCGCCATCCGCGCCCGCTCCGGCGACGTGGCCGGCGCCAAGGCCGAACTGCGCCGCTTCGTGACCGACCGGGACGGTCGGGACGGCGCGTTCGGGCTGATGATGCTCGGCAGCATCGCCCGCTCCGACGGCTCGCTGGACGAAGCCGAGGAGTGTCTCGCCGAGGCGATGCGCCGGCAGGCCGAGACGCCGCTCGTCGCCCCGCAGTTCCGTGGCCTGCTGCTGGCCGAGATGGGCCATCTGGCGCTGGCCCGCGGCGACCTGCCGGGTGCGCGCCGGCACCTCGACGAGGCGACCACGCGGGCCCTCGCCGCCCGGGACATGCCGGTGGTCGCAATCGTCACTGTCGGCTGGGTGGCGCTGGCCGCTGCGGAGGGCCGGTACGAGCGGGCCGCCGAAATGCTCGGCGTCTCGGACTCGCTGCGCGGCCGGCCCGACCGGTCCAACCCGGACGCGCAGCGGCTCGCCGAGCGGCTGCGCGCCGAGCTGGGCGAGGAGGGCTACGCCGCCGCGTACGCCCGGGGTAACGGCCTGAGCCGGGCCGACGCCCTCGCGTTCGTGGGCGGCGACCCGGCTCGGTGACCGGCGTGCCGCGCGGTCAGGCGCGGCGCGGACGGGTCACGCCCGGCGGCGGTAGGCGCGGACCGCGAGCGGCGCGAAGACCGCGATGATCGCCACGGTCCAGAGCAGCGACCGGGTCACCGGCCCGGCCACCGGGCCACCGACCATCAGGCCCCGGGCCGCCTCCATCACGTCGGCCACCGGGTTGACCCCGACCCACCACTGCAACCAGCCGGGCAGCGTGTCCGTCGGCACCATCATGTTGGTGCCGAAGGTCAGCGGGAACAGCAGCAGGAACGCCGTGCCCTGCACCGCGCCCGGGCTGCGCATCAGCACCCCGAGCAGCACGCCGATCCAGCTCACCGCGAACGCGAACGCGATGGTCAGCAGGCAGGCGGCGAGCGCGGACAGCGGGTCGGTGCCGATCCGGAAACCGAGCGCGTACCCGAATCCCAGCAGCACCACGATGGAGACCACGAACCGGACCAGGTCGCCGACCACCGAGCCGACGAGCGGCACGGACCGGGCGATCGGCAGGCTGCGGAACCTGTCGAAGACGCCCTTCTCGACGTCGGTGTTGAGGCTGACGCCTGTCGCGATGGACGCGAACAGCACGGTCTGCACCATGATCGCGGGCAGCAGGAACTGGAGGTACTCGTGCTGCGAACCGGCGACCGCGCCGCCGAGCAGGTAGACGAAGATCAGCACGAAGACGATCGGCTGCAGCGTGACGTCGAGCAGTTGCTCCGGGGTCCGGATCGTCTTGATCAGGCTGCGGCCGGCCAGCGCGAGACTGTGCCGGGCCATGCCGAACGGACGGCCGGCGGCGTGGGCGGTGCCGGCCCGGGACGGCGTCGCCGCCGCCGTACGAGTGGTCGTGGTCATGCCGCCACCTCCGTGGGCTCCTCGGTGCCGTGGCCGGTCAACGTGAAGAACACCTCGTCGAGGCTGGGCAGCCGCAGCGCCAGCTCCACCACCCCGATGCCGGCGTCGTCGAGCCGGCGGACCACAGTGGTGAACGTGGCGTCGCTGTCCACCGGCACGGTGAGCAGGCCCGGCCGGGGCAGCTCCGGATCCGCCCCGGTACTGGCGCGCAGGATCTCGGCGACCGCGCCGATCCGGCCCGGATCGGTCGGCCGGACCACGATCGTCTGACTGCCGGCGATCCGCTTCAGCTCGCCGGGCGTACCGTGCGCGATCACCCGGCCATGGTCGATCACCGAGATCTCGTCGGCGAGCGCGTCGGCCTCGTCCAGGTACTGCGTGGTCAGCAGCACCGTCGACCCGTCGTCGACCAGCGAGCGGACCACGCCCCACATCTCCTCCCGCTTGGCCGGGTCCAGGCCGGTCGTGGGCTCGTCCAGGTAGATCACCTCCGGCCGGCCGACCAGGCTCGCGGCCAGGTCGAGGCGGCGGCGCATGCCACCGGAGTACGTCTTGGCCGGGCGCCCGGCCGCGTCGGTCAGGCCGAACCAGGCGAGCAGCTCCGCCGCCCGCGCCCGCGCCTCGCGGCGGTTCAGGTCGAGCAGCCGGCCGATCAGCACCAGGTTCTGCGTGCCGGTCAGGTCCTCGTCGACCGAGGCGTACTGGCCGGTCAGCCCGATCAGCCGGCGTACCCGGGCGGCGTCGGTGACCACGTCGTGGCCGCCGACGGTGGCGCGCCCCTCGTCCGGGCGCAACAGTGTGGCGAGGATCCGCACCGCTGTGGTCTTGCCGGCGCCGTTGGGCCCCAGCACCCCCAGCACGGTCCCCCGGCGTGCGGCGAGGTCGATCCCGGCCAGCGCGGTCGTCGTACCGAACCGCTTGACCAGGCCCTCTGCCTCGAATGCGTAACTCATGACGCCGACGATCGCCGGGGTCGCTGGCACCGGGCGCACACGCCGCGCACACCGCCGTGTGCGCGGCGGTGGAATCGAGTACGCGTGCTCATTCGCCCAGGCCGCCGGCCGGGCAGGATCGGAGGCGTGACGACGAGACGTACGCTGCTCGGCGGTCTGCTCCTGGCGCTGGCCACGGCCGGCGCCTGGGTGGCCTGGCTGAGCTGGGAGTCCGGCTGGACCGTGGACCCGCAGACCGGCGACATGAGCGGGCCGTACGCGGTCTGGCAGGTCGCCGCCGCGGTGCTGAGCCTGGCCGCGCTGGCCGCGGTCGGCGGCTGGTGGCTGAACATCTGGCTGGTGGCAACGGTGATGACAGTGGCGTTCACCGTCCCGTGGGCGGTGCACGCCGCCTCGACCGACGACACCGGCCTGTGGGCGGTCGGTGCGGCGCTGGTGGCCATCGGCACGACCATCGGGACGACGCTGGTCGGCGGCGCCGCCGGATGGCTGCGCCGCCGGACCGCGTGACTGCAGGCGTCAGTCGCGGTTCAGGCGATCGGCGTACGCGTCGCGCAGCTCCGCCCAGCCGAAGTTCTTCGCCTCCGCGCCCCGGATCGGGCCGACCGGGTCGCCGTCGAGCAGACGGTCGGCGACGTCGAGGCAGAGGTGCCAGCCGGCAGCAGTCATCGGTGCGAGGTCGGGACCGCCGACCCGGTGCCGCAGCGTGAGCGTGGTCCCGTCGCCGTTCGCTGTCAGCTCCCAGCGCAGCAGGTCGTCGCCCCAGGTGTACTCCAGCAGGTGGGGCCGGTCCGCGCGCAGCACCCGGGCGGGCGCCGGGTGGGTCTGGTCGCCGTCGACGGTGCTGAGCACGGCGGCACCGGGACGGCCCAGGTCGCGGTCGGCCAGGAACGGCGCCCACGCGGCGAGCTGATCCGGGTCGGTGAGCGCGGTCCACACCGTCTCCGGCGGGTGCCGCAGCTCGCGGACGAAGACCAGTTCGTTCTCGGGTGTCAGCTCCACCCGGGCGAGCGGGCCGGGACGGAACGTGTCGCGGTCCATCTGTCACTCCTGACTGTCGAGATGGCGTTCCAGGGCGTCGAGGTGCGCGGTCCACATCGACCGGTACGGCCCGAGCCAGTCGTCCACTGCTCGTAGCGGTGCCACGTCGACCCGGTAGATCCGCCGCTGCGCGGCCGTGCGGCAGGTGACCAGGCCGGCGTCGCGGAGCACCCGCAGGTGCTTGGAGACCGCCGGCTGGCTCATGCCCAGCGCGTCCACCAGCTCGCCCACGCTGCTCTCCGCCCGCCGGAGCCGGTCGAGGATGCGGCGCCGGGAGGGCTCGGCCAGCACGGTGAAGGCGTCGACGGTCACCTAAATAATATGCCTCATCGGTTATATGCCTGGCAAGGAATGACAGGTCGCGCTGCCCCGGCCCGGCCGGCTCCATATGCTCGGGGGATGGAACTGCGGATCTTCACCGAGCCCCAGCAGGGGGCCACATACGACCAGCTCCTCGCCGTGGCCCGCCGCGCGGAGGAGACCGGCTTCGCCGCGTTCTTCCGCTCCGACCACTACCTCAAGATGGGTTCGGTGAGCGGCGACCCCGGCCCGACCGACGCGTGGACCACGCTCGCCGGCCTTGCCCGCGACACCACCCGGATCCGGCTCGGCACGCTGATGACCGCCGCCACGTTCCGGCTGCCCGGCCCGCTGGCGATCACCGTGGCGCAGGTCGACCAGATGAGCGGCGGCCGGGTCGAGCTGGGCATCGGCACCGGCTGGTACGCCGAGGAGCACACCGCGTACGGCATCCCGTTCCCGGCGCTGGGGGAGCGGTTCGACCGGCTGGAGGAGCAGCTCGCCGTCATCACCGGGCTCTGGTCCACCCCGGCCGGCTCCACGTTCGACTTCCCCGGCACGTACTACCCGGTCAGCGACTCGCCCGCGCTGCCCAAGCCGGTGCAACGCCCCCGACCGCCGATCCTGCTCGGCGGCATGGGACCGAAGCGCACGCCCCGCCTGGCCGCCCGGTACGCCGACGAGTTCAACCTGCCGTTCGCCTCGGTCGAGGACACCGTGGCGCAGTTCGGGCGGGTACGCGACGCCTGCGCCGAGATCGACCGCGACCCGTCCACGATGACCTGGTCCAACGCGCTCGTGCTCTGCTGCGGCCGCAACGAGGCCGAGGTGAAGCGCCGCGCCGAGGCGATCGGCCGCGAGCCCGACGAGCTGCGCGCGAACGGCGCCGCCGGCACGCCCGCCGAGGTGGTCGAGACGCTCGGCCGGTACGCCGAGGCCGGCAGCTCCCGGGCCTACCTCCAGGTGCTTGACCTGGCCGACCTGGACCACCTGGAGCTGGTGGCCGCCGAGGTGATGCCCCAGCTCTGACCCGGCCCCTGCCCGCCGCCCGTCCCGCACCACCCCACAAACCCGCGATCTTGCAGTTGCGGCCCTTTCGGTGCCGGATTTACGGCTCTTGTCGGGGCAGTATCTGCATGATCAACGGGGTGGGCGCCCCCGCGGAAGCTGTATCCGTTCGCCGGGCCATCCTCGGCGGTACGCGTGAGCGGCGGACGGGTCAGCTCGCTGTGGCGCGGCGGACGGTGTCGAGGCGGCCGTCGCGGTCGCTGTCCAGGTATGTCACGTCGGGCACACCGTCGCCGTCCAGGTCGACCTGCACCACGTCGGCCACGCCGTCGCCGTCGAGGTCGGTCACCACCTCGACGGAACCGTCCAGGTGCCGGGTCACGATCGACCGGCCCGACACCTGGCGCGGCGGCGGTCCCGGACGGGGCACCGGGTCCGGCTCGGGCTCGGGCGTGGGCCCCGGCACCGGCGCGGTCGCGGCGGGCGTCAGCCCCACAGCGGCGGGCGCCACCCCCACGGCGGCCTGCGGCATCTCCGCAGCGTCCGGGTCCACGCCGGTCGGGTCGATCTCCTCCTCCGACGGGTACACGTCGCCGCGGAGGCTCGGGTCGCGGTAGCTGCTCATCCCGCCAGGATTCCCGCCGAGTGGCCGGGGCAACCCTGCCGGCGCATGATGGCGCATGATGCAGCGCATGACGGACACCAACTGGGCCGGAAACGTCAGCTGGTCGGCGCGTACCCGATCGCGGCCGACCTCGACCGACGAGCTGCGCCGGCTGGTCGCGGAGGCCGACCTGGTCCGGGCCGTCGGCACCGGTCACTCGTTCAACCGGCTCGGCGACACCACCGGCGTCCAGGTCGCGCTGGACGGCCTGCCGCCCACCGTCGCGCTCGACCCCGATCGCGGCGCGGTCACCGTCGCGGCCGGCCTGCGCTACGGCGACCTGGCCACCGCGCTCCAGGCTCAGAGGTACGCGCTGGCGAACCTCGCCTCGCTGCCGCACATCTCGGTGGCCGGCTCGGTCGCCACCGCCACCCACGGCTCCGGCGCGCGGAACCGCAACCTGGCCGCCGCCGTCGCCGCGCTGGAACTGGTCACCGCCGACGGCGACCTGATCACCGTCGACCGGGCCGACCCGCGGTTCGCCGGGCTGGTGGTCAACCTGGGCGCGCTGGGCGTGGTCACCCGGCTCACGCTCGACGTGGTGCCCACGTACGCGGTGCGCCAGCACGTCCGGCTCGGCCTGCCCCGCGCGGCGCTGGACGAGGCGCTGGACGCCGCGTACAGCGTCAGCGTCTTCACCTCGTGGCGTTCGGAGCGCTTCGACCAGGTGTGGGTGAAGCAGTACGCCGACCAGGCGCCGCCGCCCGCCGACTGGCTGGACACGGTGGCCGCCGACTCGCCCCGGCACCCGGTGCCCGGCATGTCGCCGGAGCACTGCACCGCGCAGCTCGGCGAGCCGGGGCCGTGGCACGAGCGGCTGCCGCACTTCCGGCTCGGCTTCACCCCGAGCAGCGGCGACGAGTTGCAGTCCGAGTGGCACGTGGCCCGGGACGACGCGGCGGCGGCGCTCGCCGCGCTCGACCCGGTCGCCGACCGGATCGCCGCCGTACTCCAGATCTGTGAGCTGCGGACGATCGCCGCCGACGAGCTGTGGCTGAGCCCGAACTACCGGCGCGACTCGCTGGCGCTGCACTTCACCTGGATCGGCGACCCGGTGGCGGTGGCGCCGGTGCTGGCCGAGGTGGAGGAGCGGCTGGCCCCGTTCGCGCCGCGCCCGCACTGGGGGAAGCTGTTCGAGCGCGATCCCGCCGCCGCGTACCCCCGGCACGCCGACTTCGCCGCGCTGCTGCACGAGTTCGACCCGAAGGGGAAGTTCCGCACCGCCGAGATGGACCGCTACTTCCCCCGGGACTGACTCAGCTTCCCCAGGGGCCTGACCCAGCTTTCTCCGGGGCTGACTCAGCGCCCGGCCGGCACCTGCTGACGCAGGCTGCCGCGCTGCACCGCCCGGCTGATGTCGCTGGGCGAGACGATGCCGACCAGTTGGTCGCCGACCACCACGAGCGCCCGGCCGTCGGTGCACTCGTTGAGCCGGGGCAGCAGGTCGGTGAGCTGCTCCTCCGGGCGGGCGAGCACCAGTTCGTCCGCCCGGCAGGACACCTCGGCCAGCGTGGTCGACGCGCGGCGGTCCGCCGCGATGCCGCGTACCCGATCGAGCGTGACCAGACCGACCGGCCTGCCGTCGACGGTCAGTGGCAGCGCCGAGTGCCGGTACGCGAAGAGGTAGTGGTCGACGAAGTCGGCCACGGTGAGGTCGCCGGACGCGGTCTGCGGCTGCGGCGTCATCACGTCGCCCACCCGGACGCCGCGCAGCGCGTCGCCCATCCGGGCGGCGCGTTCCTCCTGGCCGGCGGCGCCGAGCAGGAACCAGCCGATCAGCGCCAGCCACAGCCCGCCGAACCCGGCGCCGGTGAAGAACCGCCACAGCCCGAGCCCGATCAGCACGACGCCGAGCACCCAGCCCGCACGGGCCGCCACCACCGACGCCTTCGTCCGGTCGCCGGTGAACTTCCAGACCGCCGCGCGCAGCAGCCGCCCGCCGTCCAGCGGGGCGGCGGGCAGCACGTTGAAGATCGCCAGCAGCACGTTGATGCCCGCGAGCCAGGCCAGCGCGCCGAGCAGCAGCCCGTGCCCACCCGCGGCGGCCACAGCCACCGCGATCGCCGCGAACACCACGCCGATGATCAGGCTGACCAGCGGCCCGACCCCGGCGATCCGCAGTTCGGCGCCCGGGTCCTTCGCCTCGCCCTTCAGCTCGGCGACGCCGCCGAACAGCCACAGCGTGATGCCCTCGACCTCGATGCCGTTGCGCTTGGCGACCACCGCGTGCGCCACCTCGTGGGCGAGCAGGCCGAGGAAGAAGACCACGGCGGCGGCCAGACCGGCCGCGACGTAGGCGACGGGGGAGTGACCGGGGTACGAAGCGGGGAACAGGCTCGCCGACAGCGCCCACGCGATCAGCACGAAGATGACCAGGACACTCCAGTTGACGCCGACCGGTACGCCGGCGATTCGACCCAGACGGAAACTCGCCCTCATGTTCCCGTCATACCCGGCGGACCCACCCGCACACCAGGGCCGGACGACGCCCGCGTGCCGTACCCGAAGCGGAGTATGCGCGAGCTATGGTGAGAGTATGACGCGGCGCATCACGATCAGCCTGCCCGACGACGTGGCCGAGTACGTCGAGCGGTCGCAGGGGACGACGTCCGGCTTCATCGCCGACGTGCTCCGGCGCAAGATGCGGGCGGACGGCCTACGTGCCCGATGGGCCGAGCACGGCTACGTGGTGACCGACGAGGACGTCGAGCGGGCCCGCCGGAGGCTGGCCCAACAGCCGCCGATCACCGACGAGCAGCACGACCGGAACATGGAGTGGCTGCGCCAGTTCGGGGACGGCGACGGGGCGGCCGCCGCGTGAACGGGCTCGTCCTGGACACGTCCGCACTGCTCGCGTACGCCGCGGGGGACAGCGTCGAGCCGGGTGCGCTGCTGACCCTCGCGCAGGAGGATCCCGAGCAGGAGGTGTGGATCCCGGCGCTCTGTCTGGGGCAGGCGCAGCTTCAGGTAGCGGGCACACCGGCCGCCGATCTGCTCGATCTGCTCCTCGACACGGACCGGGACATCCGGGTCGCGGTCTACGACGGCCCGACCAGCCGTCGGGTGGCCCGGATCGCGGCGAGTCGCAAGGTGCCGCTCGACGTGGCCCACGCGGTCGCCACCGCCGTGCTCTACCGCTGCTACCTGGTGACACGGGACGCCGAGACGGTGGCGGCGGCGGCCCCACCCGACCTCGAGGTACTCGACATCTCCGACTCCTGGGAGTAGGCCGGGGTCAGCGCCGTCGAGGGGCCTCGGCGACCACCGTCGGGGAGAACTCGTTCGCCGCCTCGACCGCCCACTCCAGCGCGAAGTCCGCCTCCTCCTCCCAGCCCGGTTCGCCGCCGACGAAGTGCGACCGGCCGGGGAACTCCCGGTAGCCGGTGAGCGCCGTCGAACTCCGGTAGAGGTTGGCGATGCTGCTGGCGAGGGTCGCCGGCACCACGTGGTCCTCGCCGCCCGCGGTGATCAGCAGCGGGGCGCGGTCGCTGCGCTTCTTGTCGATCTCGGTGGCCGAGTTCGGGTCCAGGTTGGCGAACGCGGCCTCGAACAGCACGTGCCCGGCGCCCGGTACGGCGTAGCGCTCCCAGGCGGCGTCGGACTGCTCCTGGCTGATGGTGTTGCCGAAGGCGTACCGGAAGTCCTCCGGGGTGAACGGCACGGCCCGGTGCCGGTTGGCCGGGTTGTGCAGGATCGAGTACCCGGAACGCAGCGTGGCGGGCGGCAGCTTGAGCACGCCCCGTACCGGCGCGGGGTGCACGGCGACCACTGCGGCGCCGAGGCGCCGGTCCAGCAGCAACTGGGCGACCAGGCCGCCGAACGAGTGGCCCATGATGATCGGCGGACGCGGCAGGCCCCTGATGATCGCCTCGTAGTGGTCGGCGATGTCGGCGATGCGCTGCGCGGCGATCGGCGCCGGATCGGCCCGCAGCTCCTCCACCTCGCGGTCCATGCCGGGCCAGGCGGGCGTGAGCACCTGGAAGCCGCGCGCGGCGTACCGCTGCGCCCAGTGCTCCCAACTTCGTGAGGTCATCCAGAGCCCGTGGATGAGCACGATCGTGTCGACCCGTCCCGTCGGTGCGCTCATGTCTGGTCTCCCCGTTTCGCCGCTGGACGGCCCGCGCGTACCCGGACTGGGTGCCGGCAATCCTGTCTGATCGAACGGACAGCAAATGGACGGGGCAACCCGGATGATCAGCGTCCTGAGTCGACTGTCAGGATGACGGCATGACGGTCAGACTTGCCGACAGGGTCGCCCTGGTGACGGGCGGGAGCCGTGGGATCGGCGCCGCAGTCGTGCGCCGGCTGGCCGAGGACGGCGTTCACGTCGCGTTCACCTACCGCACCGCGGAGGAGAGCGCGAAGTCCGTGGTGGCCGAGATCGAGGCGTACGGCCGGACCGGCCTGGCGATCAGTGCGGACAGTACCGACGCGACGGCCGTGGTCGGCGCCGTGGAGCGGACCGTCGCCGAGTTGGGGCGGTTGGACATCCTGGTCAACAACGCCGGGGTGTTCGCGGGTGGGCCGATCGAGTCGGTCAGCCTCGACGCCCTGGACCGGGCGATCGCGGTGAACGTGCGCGGGGTCTACCTCGCCACCCAGGCGGCGGTGCGCCACATGGGTGCGGGTGGGCGGATCGTCAACATCGGCAGCAGCTTCGCCAGTCGTGTCCCGGCTCCCGGGGTGAGCGCGTACGCGATGACCAAGAGCGCCGTGAACGGGCTGACCCGGGCGCTCGCCCGCGAACTCGGTCCGCGTGGGATCACCGTCAACCTGATCCTGCCCGGCTCGACCGACACCGACATGAACCCGGCGGACAGCGCGGGCGCGGACGGGCAGCGGTCGCACATCGCCCTCGGCCGGTACGCGGAACCGGAAGACGTGGCGGCGACTGTCAGTCACCTGGTGGGCGCCGGCGGACGGCACATCACCGGTGCGTCGATCGCGGTCGACGGCGGCGCGACAGCCTGAGCGGACAACCCGGGCGTCCGCCGTCGGCGGTGTGAGCGCCTGACAAATGTCACGGCCGGAAGGTGACTGCCGCTCCGGGGAACCGGACACCGCACGCCGGAGCATCGTGGCATGACCGATTCCGCACCGGCCGTGGACCTGGCCGGACTCACCAAGACCTTCGGCCCGGTGACCGCCGTCGACGGGCTCGACCTGCGGATCGCCCCCGGTGAGGTGGTGGCGTTCCTCGGCCCCAACGGCGCCGGCAAGACCACCACCGTCGACATGCTGCTCGGGCTGGCCCGCCCGGACGCCGGCACGGTCCGCCTGTTCGGCGGCGACCCGGCCGACGCCGTCCGGTACGGCCGGGTCGCCGCCGTGATGCAGACCGGCGGCCTGCTCAAGGACCTCACAGTCGCCGAGACGGTACGGATGACCGCGCACTTCTACGGCCACACCCGGCCGGTGGCGGAGGTGCTGGAGCGCGCCGGCATCGCCGGGATCGCCGACCGTGCGGTGGGCAAGTGCTCGGGCGGTCAGCAGCAGCGCCTGCGGTTCGCGCTCGCGTTGCTGCCCGACCCGGACCTGATGGTGCTGGACGAGCCGACCACCGGCATGGACGTCGAGGGCCGCCGCGACTTCTGGCAGGCGATCCGGGCCGACGCCCGATTCGGCCGGACCGTCCTGTTCGCCACCCACTACCTGGACGAGGCCGACGCGTACGCGGACCGGATCGTGCTGATCCGCCAGGGCCGCGTGGTCGCCGACGGCACCACCGCCGAGATCAAGAACCTGGCCGCCGGCCGGGTCGTGCGGGCGACGCTGCCCGGCGCCGACCAGGCCGCGCTCGCCGCGCTGCCGGGCGTCCGGTCGGTCGAGGTACGCGGCGACGTGGTGCTCGTGCACAGCGAGGACTCGGACGTGGTGGCCCGGCACCTGCTGACCCGCACCGGCGCCCGGGATCTGGAGATCACCTCACGCAACCTCGAGGACGCGTTCCTCACCCTGACGGCCTGAACCGAGGAGCCTCACCATGACCGCCACGACCTCGTCCACCACCGGCACCCGTACGGCCGACCGCCGGCCGCCCGCACTCGGCGGGTTCTGCGCGCCGGTGCTCGCCATCGAGATACGCCGGGTGCTGCGCAACCGCCGTACGCTGCTGTTCATCCTGGTCATGCCGGCCGTGTTCTTCCTGCTGTTCGGGCTGCCCACGCGCGGGGAGAAGCTGGACAACGGGCTGCCGGTCACCGGTTGGATCATGATCAGCCTGGCCGTGTACGCGGCGATGGTCGCCACCACCAGCGCCGGCGCGGCTGTCGCCACCGAACGGGCGCTGGGCTGGAGCCGGCAACTGCGGCTGACCCCGCTGCGCCCGGCCGCGTACGTGGCGACGAAGGTGGCCACCGCGATGGTGCTCGGCCTGCTCGGCGTCCTCGTGGAGTTCGCTGTCGGCGCCGCCTCCGGGGTGCGGCTGCCGGCGCACGTCTGGGTGGAGTCCGGGCTGACCGCCTGGATCGGCGCGCTCGTGTTCGCCGCGTTCGGGCTGTTCGTCGGCTACCTCGCCCCGGCCGAGAACGTCATGCAGTTCATGGGCCCGGCGCTGGCCATCCTGGCCATGCTGGGCGGCCTGTTCGTCCCGCTGGAGCTGCTGCCCGACGTGATGCAGCAGATCGCCAAGTTCACCCCGGTGTACGGGGTCGGTCAGCTCGCCCGCGCGCCGCTGACCGGCACCGGGGTGGACTGGGCGGCGGTGGCGAACGTGACCGCCTGGACCGTGTTCTTCGGCCTCGGCGCGGCCCGGCTGTTCCGCCGGGACACCACACGCGTCTGAGGTGGCACTAGCGTGATCGGCGTGACGTCGCCGCCCGTCCCGGCCCGGCCGGTGAACCGCCACTGGCGGTTCACCGGCTGGCTGCTGGCGGCGGTCTGGCTGTTCTTCCTCAACATCCCGTTCACCACCGCCCTGCACCAGCCGCAGATGTGGCGGCGGCTGGCCGGGATCGGCTCGCTCGTCGCGTTCGCCGTGGCGTACGTGCTGATCTTCGAGTGGGCCCGCGCCCGGCGGCAGCGCAACCTGTCGGTCCCGCCAGGCCGGGCCCGGCTGCTGATCGCCGTGCTGCTCGCGCTCGGGCTGGCCGGGATCCCCGGCACCGGCGGCGACTGGCTGACCACACTGGTCTTCGTCGCGGCAGCCGCGGTGTTCCTGCTTCCCTCGGTGGAGGCGCTGGTCGTGGTGGTGCTCGCCGCGGCGGCGCCACCGGTGACCGCGCGTCTGGTGCCCGGCTGGGAGCACGAGAGCACGCTCGTCTTCGCGGTGCTGCTCGCCTCGTTCGCGATGTTCGGGGTGAGCCGGCTGGCCCAGCGCAACGGCGAACTCCAGGCCGCGCAGCAGGAGATCCGCCGGCTGGCGGTGGCCGAGGAACGCGCCCGCGCCGCCCGTGACCTGCACGACATCCTCGGGCACTCGCTCACGGTGGTGGCGGTCAAGGCCGAACTGGCCGGGCGGCTGATGGAGCTGGACCCGGCCCGGGCCGCCACCGAGATCGCCGACGTGGAACGGCTGGCCCGGGAGGCGCTGGCCGACGTGCGGGGCACCGTCGGGGCGTACCGCGGGGTAGATCTGGCCTCCGAACTGGCCGGCGCGCGGTCGGCGCTCGCCGCCGCGGGCGTCGTCGCGGACCTGCCGGAGTCGGTGCCGCCGCTGCCGGCGGACCGCGACGAGTTGTTCGGCTGGACGGTCCGCGAGGGGGTGACCAACGTGGTGCGGCACAGCGGCGCCCGCCGGTGCGTCATCCGGGTCGAGCCGTCGGCGGTGGAGGTACGCGACGACGGCCGGGGTCCGGCGGACCAGCGGGGCACGACGGCCGGGCACGGCCTGGCCGGGCTGCGGGAGCGGGCCCGGCGGCTGGACGCGGCGGTGACGGTGGCGCGGCCGGACGACGGGCATGGTTTCCTGCTCCGGGTGACAGTGCCCGCGGCGGTTGCGGACGGAGGGGCGCACCTGTGACCGAGCCGATCAGGCTGCTGCTCGCCGACGACCAGGCGCTGGTCCGGGGCGCGCTGGCCGCGCTGCTGTCGCTGGAGGCGGACCTCACAGTGGTGGCCGAGGTGAGCCGAGGTGACGAGGTGGTGCCGGAGGCGCTGCGCACCGGCCCGGACGTGGCGCTGCTCGACGTGGAGATGCCGGGCCTGGACGGGGTCGCCGCGACCGCCGCGCTGCGGGCCGCGCTGCCGTCCTGCCGGGTGCTGGTGGTGACCACGTTCGGCCGCCCCGGCTACCTGCGCCGGGCGATGGAGGCGGGTGCGAACGGCTTCGTCGTGAAGGACACTCCGGCCCGGCAGCTCGCCGACGCGGTCCGCCGGGTGCACGCCGGGCTGCGGGTGGTCGACCCGGCGCTCGCCGCCGAGACGCTGGCCACCGGGCCGAGCCCGCTCACCGAACGGGAGACCGAGGTGCTGCGTACGGCGCGCGGCGGCGGCACGGTGGCCGAGCTGGCGGCGACGTTGCACCTGTCCGAGGGGACCGTCCGCAATCATCTCTCCGCCGCGATCGGCAAGACCGGCGCCCGTAACCGGGCCGACGCGGTGCGGGTGGCCGAGGCCAACGGCTGGCTGCTGGGGTGAGCCCGGTCAGGGCAGGCGGTCGACCACCACGAAGGCGGTGCCCGGCTCCACCTCGGTCAGGAGCAGACGCTGGGCGCTACGGGTCAGCCGGATGCAGCCGTTGGTGACGTTCTTGCCGAGCGTGTCGTCGTTGTACCAGCTGTGCAGTCCGATGTGGGCTCCCCGCAGCCCGGTCGGCACCGCGTCCGGGTCGTCGGGGATCGCGCCGAGGGCGAAGATGTCGACGCCGCCGTAGACGGCCTGCGGGGGCGGGGTGCGGCCCAGCACGAACGTACGGCCCAGCGGGGTGAGCTGCCCGGACATGCCGAGGCTGACCGGCCAGGTGCGCATTGCGCGCCCGTCCCGGCTCCAGGTGAGGCGGTGGGTGCGCCGCTCCACCACGATCTGGTCGCGCAGCACCACAGTGGTCCAGCCGCCGGACGGCAGCCAGGCGATGGTGCGGTTGGCCGACGGCAGCAGCACCGCCGTCCAGCCGGAGCGCCGGTCGACGATCGGCACCGTCAGCCGTACGCCGCTGATGGTCGGCGCGAGGAACGCCAGCGGACGGCCGCCCGGTGCGTCGTACGCGGCCACGTTCCGGTTCGGGCGCAGCCCTTCGCTCAGCGGGCGGATGTCGGCCGGGTCCGGGTCGGGCGGGAAGCCGCGCGGCGCCGGGTCGTAGGTGACCACCGGCAGGTCGTCCGGCGGCGGCGCGGCCGGCGGCACCGACTCCTGCGGCGACGGGCTCGGCGCGGCGGTCGTGGCCGGGGGCGCGGCGGCGGGTGGCGCCGCCTGGCGCGCGGGCGTGGCGGTGAGCGCGCGGCCGACCAGCAGCGCGGTGACGAGCAGCAGCGGTACGGCGAGCGCGGCGATCAGCCAGCCGGGAGGCCGGCGCGTGGCGAACCGGTCGAACAGCACGAAACCGACTGTAACCGACCGGAAGCCCCCGTACCCGGTACTACGGGTACGGGGGCTTCGCGGCGCGGGTAGCTCAGCTCAGCTTCGCGCCGATGTGGATGGCGATCGCGTCGTGCGCGGGGACGTTCGCGGCGAACCAGCCGGACGAGTCCACGGTGATCACCGGCCCGCTGCACGAGCCGTTGCTGAACGTGCCGTGGACGACGTCGCAGTAGCGGCCCGCCGGCAGCCCGGTGTAGTACGACCGCCCGTTCACCGCGCTGTCCTCGTCGTTGATCGTCAGGTAGCCCTTGCCGGTACGGCTGAACGCGATGTGCTGGTAGCCGTTGTCGTACCAGTTGGAGACGCCGGCGCCCTCGGTGGCGTTGCGGAAGCCGACCATGTTGGCGATGACCGGCCAGCGGTGCTCGCACTCCCAGCCCGAGTAGCAGGTGACGTTGGTGATCCGGTTGCTGCCGTCGGCGGGCGGACCCTGGTCCCGGCCGCTGTACGTGAAGCTCGACATCACCGCCGGGGTGCCGTACGGCCAGGCCAGCATGAACGCGTTGGCGAGCGCGTACGTGCCCCGGTTGCGGTAGGTCAGCACGCCACCCTCGCGCTGGGTGTCGTGGTTGTCGGTGAAGACCACCGCCTTCGCGCTCGACAGGTAGCCCCAGGACTCGCCGAAGTTCTTCAGGTGCGCCAGCCGCTCGTTGTTGAACATCCGGGCCAGGTCCTTGCCGTACCGGAACTCGTGCACGTCGCCGTTGCCGGTGTACTCGGTCGGCTGGATCGGCTCACCGGCGCCGTAGATGACCTCCTGCACCAGGTACGCGCTGCGGGACAGCTTGGCCTTGATCGCGGCGATGTCGGCCGCCGGCATGTGCTTGCTGCCGTCCAGCCGGAAGCCGTCGACGCCGAGCGAGAGCAGGTCGTTGAGGTACGCGGCCAGCCGGCCGCGCACGTACTCCGACTCGGTCTTGAGGTCGGCGAGGTTGACCAGCTCGCAGTTCTGCACCTCGTACCGGTCGTTGTAGTTGGCGATGTCGTTGTTGCCGTTGCGGCCGCAGTAGTGGAAGTCCTGCGCCGAGTAGACGCCCGGGTAGTTGTAGTGGCCGTACGACGAGCCGGCCCAGCCGGTGCCGCCGTTGTCCTGCCCGGACATGTGGTTGACCACGGCGTCGACGATCACCTTGACGCCCGCGGCGTGACACGTGTTCACCATGGACTGGAACTGCGCGCGGGTGCCCTTGCGGGACTCGATCCGGTAGCTGACCGGCTGGTACGACACCCACCACGGGCTGCTGTTGACGTGCTCCTGAGGTGGGGATACCTGCACGTAGCCGTAGCCCTTCGGGCCCAGCGTGCTGGTGCACTCGGCGGCCACCGAGGTCCAGTTCCACTCGAAGAGCTGGACGATCACCTTCTTGGCGCCCGGGGTGGTGGCGGCGGCCGGGGGTGCCGCCGCGGTGACGGGTACGAGCAGGCTCGCGGCCAGACTCAGGGCGAGCGCGGCGGCGCGGCATCGGCGTCGATGCATCAGGACTCCTGCGGGGTGCGGGGGATGCGGGGGAGTGGAGCCTGTTTCAGTGCCGGCTTCTTGCAAGCCAGCCTGAAATTTTGCGGCAAGGTTACGAGCCTGTTGCAAAGTCTGTCAACGCATGGGCATCCGTCGTTGCGTCAGGCGCTACACGCGCGTCCGGGCTGGACGGTTCGAGAATCCGACCGAGAAATTCGCCACCGGAGGTGATCCGTCCGCGCCGTCCCTCCGTACCTGAGTGGGGAGCAGGGTCGGCCGGTGGGGGCGCCGCCGCGAGACGATCGAGGAGCAGATGGCCCGGGCACAGCAGAACGAGAAGGCGACGACCGTCCGGACCACCAGCACCAGCCGTGGTGCCCGGACGATGTCGAAGTCCGCGATGGTGGCACTGACCGCCTCCGCGCTCGGCCTCGCGTGGGCGGGTGTGGAGCTGGCCGGTGCCGGCGGCGTCATGTACTCGTACGGATTCTTCTTCACCGAGTTCTTCGCCGGGGTGGTCGCCCTGGTCTCGCTCAGCATCACAGTGATGCTGGGCCTGCTCGCCACCGACCGCCTGGTGCTGCTCATCCGGCACCGCGTGCTGCTCCAGTCGGCGCACCGGGCCACCGGCGTGCTCGGCGTGGCCGGGCTGGTCTTCCACGTCATCACCAAGGTCGCGATCGGCCGGGCCGGGCCGACCGACGCCGTGGTGCCGTTCCTCAGCGGCAGCGGCCTCTACGTCGGACTGGGCACCGTCGCCGCGCTGCTGATGGTGGGCGTGCTCTGGACCGGCATCATCCGGGTCCGGTTCGCCGGGGTCGGCCCGAAGTGGTTCTGGCGCGCGCTGCACTCCATGGCGTACGTGTCCTGGCCGTTCGCGCTGGTGCACGGCCTCAACGCCGGCCGTCCGGCCGCCGCCTGGGTGGTGCTGAGCTACCTCGCCTGCGTGGTGCTCGTGGTGATGGCGCTGCTGGTGCGCGTCTCGGTCCACCTCGGCAAGCGCAGCCGCGAGCAGCACCAGGCGGTCGCGCTCAACAAGGCGATGGCCGGCAAGGGCGAGGAGCGTACCGGCGTGTTCGCCGCGCTCACCCGCAAGAAGGCCGCCGACAAGGAGGACAAGGGCGCCGGCCGGGGCCGCTGGGCCGAGGCGACCGCCACCTGGACCGCACCGGCCGGCACCGCCCGGCGGCGCGATCCGGAGCGGTTCGCCGTACCCGTGGTGCCGGAACCCGGATCGCTGCGCGAGCCGGTCCGCGCGGCCGCCGCCCGGCGGCGCGACGAGGAGCGCGAGCCCGTCGTCCGCGCCCGGGACGAGGAGACGGCGCCGGCCCGCCGGACCGACGGCGAGCGGCCCCGCCGCCGTCGCCGCGACGACGAGGAACGCGTGACCCGCCGGTCCCGGACCGAGGAGCGGGTGAGCCGCCGGCCCCGCGACGACGAGGACCTGGTCGCCCGGTACTCCGCGCCTCCGGAGAGCGGCGGCCGGCACTCGGCGCCGCCGGACACCGGCGGCCGCCACTCCGCACCCCCGGACAGCGGCCGGTACGCCACCGCCGCCGAGGTGGCCCGCTACTCCGCGCCGCCGCGCGCGACCGACGAGCCGGAGGAGCCGTGGGACAGCCCACGCCGCTGGGAGACCCGCCCGGTCTCCGGTGAGCCGATCTCGGCCGGCCCCATCTCCGGCACCCCCCTCTCGGCCGAACCGCTCAGCGGATCCGGCCGCCGCTACCGGGACGAGGAGGACGTGCCGGAGCAGCCGGACTACTGGCGCCCGCCGGCCCGCTACGCCGCCGACGAGGCGTTCGTCGACGACACCCCGACGCTCGTCGACCTCGCCTCCCGCCGGGCGATGCGCGCGGGCAAGGAGAGCCGGTCCAGCCGCCGCAAGCGGGCCGACGCGGACGCGGTCGACGGCGCGTACTGGGCCGGGCTGCGGGGTGAGGCCCGGTGAAGCGCACGACGGTCCCGCCGGTCGCCTGTGTCGGCGAACCCCGCCTGACCGCCGGGTTCGCCGAGTTCGGCCGGCTCGACCTGCTGGCCCACGAGGAGGTGCACGGCCCGATCGGCCCGATGGAACCGGCGGCGCTGCTGCGGCTCGCCGAGGCCATCGACCTCAAGGGCAAGGGCGGCGCGGGCTTCCCGTTCGCCCGCAAGCTGCGCGCGGTGCTGGAGTCCTGCGAGCGGCAGGACCTCGGTGCCGTGGTGGTCGTCAACGCCACCGAGGGCGAGCCGGCGAGCTGGAAGGACAAGGTGCTGCTCACCCGCGCCCCGCACCTCATCCTGGACGGCGCCGCGCTCGCCGCGTTCGCGCTCGACGCCGAGGAGATCGTGATCGGGGTGGCCGACGACGACGTGGGCCGGCCCTCGCTGACCGAGGCGTTGCAGGAACGGCGGATGCCGGTGCCCACCACGATCGTCACCGTGCCGCACCGGTTCATCTCCGGTGAGGGCGGCGCGCTCGTCAACGGCATCAACGGACTGCCGCACATCCCGCCCGGCACGAAGAAGCGGTCCAGCGACTCCGGCGTCGGCGGGCTGCCCACGCTGCTGTCCAACGCCGAGACGTACTCCCAGCTCGCCGTCGCGGCCCGGATCGGCCCGTACGAGTACGCCGCGCTCGGCACCGACGACGAGCCGGGCACCGTGCTGCTCACCGTCACCGGGTCGGCGAAGCGCCCCGCCGTGGTGGAGTGCGCCGCCGGCACCCCGCTGCGCGAGATCCTCGACCTGTGCGAGGTGCCGCCCGGCCCGGGCATCCTGATGGGCGGCTACCACGGCAAGTGGATCACCGCGGCGGCCGCCGAGCGGGCCGAGGTGTCCCGCAAGGGGCTCACCGCCGTGGGCGGCACGCTCGGCGCCGGCATCATCGTGCCGCTCGGCGCCGACACCTGCCCGCTCGGCGAGGCCGCGCAGGTGGTGCGGTACCTGGCGGGCGAGTCCGCGGGGCAGTGCGGCCCGTGCAAGATGGGCCTGCCCGACCTGGCCCGCTCGGTCGACCTAGCGGTCTCCGGCAGCGCACCGGTCGAGCTGGTCCGCGCCGCGGCCGGCGACGTCAAGGGCCGCGGCGCGTGCAGCCACCCGGACGGCACCGCCCGGTTCGCACTGTCCGCGATGGAGGTCTTCGCCGACGACCTGCGGCTGCACGCCACCGGCGAGGGCTGCGGCAAGCGGGTCAAGGGCATGATGGGCCTGCCCGGCGCGCCCGACGGCAACCCGCAGAAGCTCACCCTGGACTGGTCGCGCTGCGACGGGCACGGGCTGTGCGCGCACGTGGTGCCGGACTTCATCCGGCTCGACGGCAACGGATACCCGGCGTTCCCGCCCACCCCGGTGCCGACGTGGCTGCGCGAGGGCGCGCTCAAGGCGGTCAAGGTCTGTCCCGAACTCGCGCTCCGCCTGGTCCGGGCCGAGTAGAACCCAGGAGCCGCCGATGCGTACCGCCGCTCGTGTGACAGCCGCCGCCGTGCTGGCCGCCACGCTCGCCGCCGCGACCGCCTGCGCCGGGCCCGAGCCCGGGGACCGGGCCGGAGCGGTCGCACCGGCCCCCCCGGCCGCCGCGTCCCCGTCCGGGCCGGCATCCGCGCCGGCGTCCGCGTCACCGGCCACGGTGCCGGCCGCGCTGTCGTTCACCGGCAAGACCCTCGACGGTACGGCGTTCGACGCCGCCACCCTGGCCGGGCGGCCGGTGGTGCTGTGGTTCTGGGCGCCCTGGTGCGCCACCTGCGCCAGCCAGGCGTGGACGGTGGCCGAGATCGCCCCCACCTACCGCGACACCGTTCCCGTCGTCGGCGTCGCCGGACTCGGCGAGCAGAAGGCCATGAAGTCGTTCGTCACCGAGTTCGACCTGGGCGGCACGACACAGATCGACGACCGGGCGGGCGCGCTGTGGCGCCGGTTCAAGGTGGCCGAACAGAGCACGTTCGTCGTCCTGGACCGCACCGGCCGGGTCGTCCACCAGGGATTCCTGGACGGCGAGGCACTGACCCGGCAGGTCGAGACGCTGGCCCGGGGATGACCGGCGCGCTGCTGCTCGCCCTGACCGCGGGCATGCTCGGCGCGGTCAACCCGTGCGGCTTCGCGATGCTGCCCGCGTACCTGTCACTGCTCGTCGCCGGCCCCGACGGCGGGCGCGGCGCGGTCGGCCGCGCGCTCACCGCGACGGCCGGGCTCACCCTCGGGTACGTGCTGGTGTTCGGCGCGTTCGGGCTGGCCCTGGCGCCGGCGGCGGACTGGCTGCGACCCCGGCTGCCGTGGCTGACGGTGACGCTCGGCGTGCTGCTGGCGCTGGCCGGGTGCTGGCTGCTCGCCGGCCGGCGGCTGCCCGCGCCACGCCCGTTACGCGTCGCGCCCCGGCTCACCCGCACCTGGCCGTCCATGGCGCTGTTCGGCGCGGCGTACGCCCTCACGTCGCTGACCTGCGCGATCGCGCCGTTCCTGGCGATCGTGGTGACCAGCCTGCGGGCCGGGTCGCCGTTGCGCGGGCTGGCGCTGTTCGGCGCGTACGCGCTGGGGATGGCGCTCGTGGTCGGGGTGGCCGCGCTCGCCGTGGCGCTGCTGCGCGGCCGGGTCGTGGCCCGGTTGCGCGGCGCCGGCGCGTGGGTGCCGCGCCTGAGCGGCGTGGTGCTGCTGGTCGCGGGCGGCTACGTCGCCTGGTACGGCTGGTACGAGGTACGCCTCGCCCAGGGTCGCTACGACGCCTTCACCGACCCGGTCATCCGCACCGCCGCCGACATTCAGCAGACCGTGGTGAACGCCGTCGACACGCTGGGCCCCGCCGTCCTCGCGGCCCTCCTGGCCGCGAGGACGGCGGGGCCC
>NZ_RCVK01000264.1:0-39658 GCF_003667485.1 Micromonospora sp. BL1 | reverse complement strand
GTCAGGGGCGGGCGCAGTGGGGGCGCAGGCGGACGCGTTCGGTGGTTTCGGTGAGGGAGTTGGGCTCGACCACCAGGCGCGCGATCGTGGTGGCCGGGCCGGGGCGGAACGCGCCCTGGTCGGCCGGGATCGTCGCGGTCCAGGTGCCGGCGGTGCGCTCGTCGGTGCACGCGCCGATCACGCCGAACCCGAAGCCGGTTACCGTGCCGCGCCGTGTCCGCTGCTCCAGGTGCACCTCGATGTACGCGAGGCCGCGCTCGGCGCCGCAGTCGAACCGGCCGCCGACGGTGGCGGTGTGCGCCCGTACGTCGGCTGCGCCGAACCAGTTGACGGAAATGCGTGGGGAGGCCGCCGGGGCGGCGACGGCGGCGCCCGGCGCGAGCCCGAGCGTGGCGGCGGTGGCCAGGGCGGTGAGGCCGGCGGCGAGCACTGGCTGTCGGACCGGATTCATGCGCGGACTCCTGTCGTGCGGTGGTGGGACGCGGACTCCGAACTGGACGGCGTCAGCATCCCACCGCCGCGATGCCCACGAGCTGCAAGATCTCGGACAGATCAGCGGTTCAGGTGGGAGCGGATGAGGAAGCGCACTCCCTCCGGGGCCTCCAGGGAGAAGCCGCTGCCCCGGCCGGGCACCACGTCGACGGTGAGCCGGGTGTGCTGCCACAGCTCCCACTGGGCCTTCGACATCCAGAACTCCACCGGCTCGGGCACCCCGTCGACGGTGAGCGAGGCGAGGAGCACGTCCGAGCCGCCGGTGCGGAACTCACCGGCCGGGTAACACATCGGGGCGCTGCCGTCGCAGCAGCCGCCGGACTGGTGGAACATCAGCGGACCGTGCTGTCCCCGCAGCGACCGGATCAGGTCGGCCGCCGCAGGGGTCAGGGTCACCGGGTCAGCCATCAGAAGAAGCCCAGCTTCTTCGGCGAGTAGCTGACCAGCAGGTTCTTGGTCTGCTGGTAGTGCTCCAGCATCATCTTGTGGTTCTCCCGGCCGATGCCGGACTGCTTGTAGCCGCCGAACGCCGCGTGCGCCGGGTACGCGTGGTAGCAGTTCGTCCACACCCGGCCGGCCTGGATCGCCCGCCCGGCCCGGTACGCGGTGTTGAGGTCCCGGGTCCACACGCCCGCGCCGAGCCCGTACAGCGTGTCGTTGGCGATCTTCACGGCGTCGTCCAGGTCGGCGAACGAGGTCACCGAGACCACCGGGCCGAAGATCTCCTCCTGGAAGATCCGCATCGAGTTGTCGCCCTCGAAGATCGTCGGCTGGACGTAGTAGCCGCCGGACAGCTCGCCGCCGAGGTCGGCCCGCTCGCCGCCGGTCAGGACGCGAGCGCTCTCCTGCCGCCCGATGTCCAGGTAGGACAGGATCTTCTCCAGCTGGTCGTTGGACGCCTGCGCGCCGACCATCGTGTCGGTGTCCAGCGGGTGCCCCTGCTTGACCGCCTTCGTCCGCTCGACGGCGGCGGCGAGGAAGTCGGAGTAGTGGCCCTGCTGGATGAGCGCCCGGGACGGGCAGGTGCACACCTCGCCCTGGTTGAGCGCGAACATGGTGAAGCCTTCCAGGGCCTTGTCCAGGAAGTCGTCGGAGGCGGCGCTGACGTCGTCGAAGAAGATGTTCGGGCTCTTGCCGCCCAGTTCCAGCGTCACCGGCTTGATGTTCTCGCTGGCGTACTGCATGATCAGCCGCCCGGTGGTGGTCTCGCCGGTGAACGCCACCTTCGCCACCCGCGACGAGGAGGCCAGCGGCTTGCCCGCCTCGACGCCGAAGCCGTTCACCACGTTGAGCACGCCGGGCGGCAGCAGGTCGCCGATCAGCGAGAGCAGGTAGTGGATCGAGGCGGGCGTCTGCTCGGCCGGCTTGAGCACCACCGCGTTGCCGGCGGCGAGCGCCGGGGCGAGCTTCCACACCGCCATGAGGATCGGGAAGTTCCACGGGATGATCTGCCCGACCACACCGAGCGGCTCGTGGAAGTGGTAGGCCACCGTGTCGTCGTCGAGTTCGCCGAGCGAACCCTCCTGCGCCCGGATCGCCCCGGCGAAGTAGCGGAAGTGGTCGATCGCGAGCGGGATGTCGGCGGCGAGCGTCTCGCGTACCGGCTTGCCGTTCTCCCACGTCTCGGCGATCGCGAGGGACTCCAGGTTGTCCTGCATGCGGTCGGCGATCCGGTTGAGGATCAGCGAACGCTCGGCGACCGATGTGCGGCCCCACGCGTCGGCCGCGCCGTGCGCCGCGTCGAGCGCCTTCTCCACGTCCTCGGCGGTGCCCCGGGCCACCTCGCAGAAGGTCTGCCCGGTCACCGGGGTCGGGTTCTCGAAGTACTTGCCACCGTGCGGCTTCACGTACTCGCCGCCGATGTAGTGGTCGTAGCGGGACTGCCAGTGGGTGGGGGCGTCGTAGCGCGTCATGGGTACCTCCGCCGTCCGTCTGGGGTGGATGGCGGGCAGGCTAGTTTCCGCGACGTTGCAGGAACGTTGCGCGCGGCAGCGCGTACTCCTCGGCGAGCTGGCGGGCCCGCGCGAGGGCGAGCGGCCGGCGGGGCGCGCCCGGCGGCAGCGCCCGGGCCAGGGCCTGCCACGCGGCGAGGTCGTCGGCCCCGGCCGCCGTCGCGGTCCAGGCCGCGAGCAGCCCCGGGTCGGCGCCGGCCAGCACGGCGGCGCGCAGCTGGCCGTCGACCAGGCGGCGCAGTCGCGCCACTCCCGGCGCGTCCGACCCGGGCAGCAGAGGCCCGGGGTACGCGCGCAGCGCCGCCGCCGGATCGCCACGTTCGAGCAGTTCGGTGACGGTACGGAAGTCGGCGCGCACAGCCGGCCGCAGCCGGTACGGGCGGGAGTCGAGCAACTCCTCGCCGAGTACGCGGCGCAGCCGGGACAGCTCGGCGCGCAACGTCACCGGGTGCCGCCGGTCGTCGCCGTACAGGTCGAGGCCGAGCTGTTCCCCGGTGCGCCCCTCGGGATGGTCGACGAGCAGCACCAGCAGTTCGCTGTGCCGCCGGCCGAGCCGGATGCGCCGGCCGCCGACGCGCAGCTCCGCCTCGTCGCGCCCGAGCGCCGACACGTACGCCACCTCCGGCGCGGCGGGCGCGGCCCCGGCCAGGAACGCCTCGGCGGCCCGGGCGGTGGCCCGCACCAGCGCGAGGCTCTGCGGGTTGGCCAGGTGGTCCCCGCCGGTGATGTCGACGGCCCCGAGCAGCGCGCCGCTGACCGGGTCGTGGACCGGCGCGGCGGCGCAGGTCCAGCGCTGCACCGGCCGGACGAAGTGCTCGGTGGCGAAGATCTGCACGCCGTGGTCGACGGCGAGGGCGGTGCCGGGGGCGTTCGTGCCGGCGTGCGCCTCGTCCCAGCGGGCGCCGGGTACGAAGTTCATCCGCTCGGCGTGCCGCAGCACCCCGGGATGGCCCTCCACCCAGAGCAGCCGGCCGGCGGCGTCGCAGACCGCCATCAGGTGCGCGCCGTCCTGCGCGATGCCGCCGAGCAGGTCGCGGAAGAGCGGCATCACCCGGGCCAGCGGGTGCGCGGCGCGGTAGGTCTCCAGCGCGTCGTCGGTGAGGTCGACCGGTGCGGTGGCCTCCGGGTCGAGCAGCGCGGACCGCTCCCAGGAACGGGCGACCACGTCCCGGACGCCGCCGGTGGCGCCCCTGGTGAGGAACGCCTCGTGGGCGGCACCGACCTGCGCGATCCGTTCCGCCGGATCCGCGCCGAACTCCAGGGCGAGCCACGGGTCAGCCACCAGCGCCTCCTTCCACCCATCGTGACCCACCTCACCCCCGAGCGCCAATGCGTGATCCGGGTCACTTCAGCTGTGCTCGCGCCGCCCGAGGACCGGACGAACGGCCCAGACGGCTCTGCGCCGGTTGTCGCAGCCCGGCCCGCGTGGAGGATGGCTGCTGCGGACGCTTACGGAACCCTTAACTCCGGCCTGCGAAGGTGTGCCGGACAACCAGGGAAGACACGGGGGAGCGCAAGGGTGCGGGTGCTGGTGGCGGACGACGAGCGGCTCTTGGCGGACACGGTCGCCGAGGGGTTGCGGCGGTTCTCCATGGCGGTGGACGTCTGCTACGACGGCGACGGCGCGCTGGAACGGATCGGGGTCAACCGGTACGACGTGGCGGTGCTGGACCGGGACATGCCCGGCGCCACCGGCGACGAGGTGTGCCGGAGCCTGGCCGGGTCCGACGCCGGCACCCGCGTGCTGCTGCTCACCGCCGCCGCCGGCATCCGGGACCGGGTCGCCGGTCTCGGGCTGGGCGCCGACGACTACCTGACCAAGCCGTTCGCGTTCGCCGAGCTGGTGGCCCGGGTGCAGGCGCTGGGCCGCCGGTCCACCCCGGCGCTCCCGCCGGTGCTGGAGCGGCACGGCGTGGTGCTCGACGTGGCCCGGCACACCGCGACCCGGGACGGTCGCGCGCTCGGGCTGAGCCCGAAGGAGTTCGGCGTCCTGCACGTGCTGATGCGGGCCGGCGGCCGGGTGGTGAGCGCCGAGGAGCTGCTGGAACAGGCGTGGGACGAGTTCGCCGACCCGTTCACCAACGCGGTCCGGGTGACGGTGATGACCCTGCGCAAGAAGCTCGGCCAGCCGTCGGTCATCCACACCGTGCCGAAGGCCGGCTACCGGATCGGCGCGCCGGAGTGAGCCCCCGCCGTCGCATCCTGCTGGTCGGGGTGCTCGCCCTGCTCGCCGGGTTCTTCGTGCCCAACATGGTCAAGTCGCTGCTCGAACTGGTGTGGGGGCAGGCCCAGTGGTTCTGTGGCCTGGCCACGATCGGCGCGGTGTGCGAGCCGGGCCGTCCGTTCGTGCCGCTGCTGCCGCTGGTGACCCAGTTGCTGGTGCTGGTGGGCGCCGGATTCGCGGTGTGGGGTGCTGCCCGCTGGTGCCTGCGCCCGGTGCACGACCTGGCCGCCCCGATCGCGAACCTGGGGCCGCAGAACCTCGGCCACCGGATCCGCCGCGGTGGCCGGGACGAGCTGGCCGGGCTCAGCCGCGCCATCGACGACATGCTGGACCGGGTCACCGCCGGGTACGAGGGGCAGCGGCGGTTCGCCGCGAACGCCTCGCACGAGCTGCGTACGCCGCTCGCGGTGCAGCGCACCCTGATCGAGGTCGGCATGGCCCAGTCGCTCACCGGCGAGCAACTGGAACTGCTGACCGCCCAGCTGCTCGCCACGAACGAACGCAACGAGCGGCTGATCGAAGGGCTGCTCGCGCTCAGCGAGAGCGACCAGGGTCTGCGGTCCTCCACCCCGCAACGCCTCGAACAGATCGTCACCGGGGTGCTGGCCGCGTACGCCGACCGGGCCGCCGAGGCCGGCGTGACAGTGGAGAGCCGGCTGTCGCCCCGGATCGTGACCGGCGAACGGGTACTGCTGGAACGCCTGGTCACGAACCTGGTGGAGAACGGCATCAAGTACAACCGCGAGGGCGGACGGCTCGTCGTCACAGTCGGCGGCGATCCCGCGCTGACAGTCACCAACAGCGGGCAGAGCGTCCCCGCCGAAGCGGTCGACGGGCTGTTCGAGCCGTTCCGGCGCCTCGCCCGAGACCGGACCAACCAGGGCGGCGGTGCCGGGCTCGGCCTGGCCATCGCCCGCTCCATCACCCAGGCGCACGGCGGCATCATCGCCGCCCGTCCGGGTGAGGACGGCGGCCTGCGGGTCGACGTCCACCTGCCCTCCGTGGGCTGACATCTCACACACGACCTCCGGGAGCCGCGTCGCGGCGTCCCGCGATGACACCTGCCCGAGGACGGGACCGGCGGCACCGCCGCCCGCCCCGAAGACGGCCGAGAGGAGACCGCCGTGCCGACCCGCACCGAGGGGAACGCACCGCCCGACGGCCGGGTGGTCTGGGCCGACGTGGCCAAGGGCGCCTGCATCGTGCTCGTGGTGCTCTGGCACGTCGTCGTCAAGGACTACCTGCGCATCGACTGGCGGGTCGGCCTGCCGGTGCCGGGCGCGTGGGGGCTGCTCGGCGAGCAGTTGCTGCCGCTGCGGATGCCGTTGTTCTTCGCGATCTCCGGCGTCTTCGCGGCGAACGCCGTGGCCCGCCCGTGGCGGGTGTCCGGGCGGCCCCGGATCGCCCGGAACCTCTACCTCTACGCGGTCTGGCTGCTCATCCACACCGTCCTGCTGGCGCCGGCGCCCGGTTTCCCGACCGACCGGGCCACCGACCCCGGTGAACTGCTGGCCCAGCTCACCGTGACGCCCTCGAACCTGTGGTACCTGTACGCGCTGGCGCTCTACTTCGCGATCGCGAAGGCGCTGCGCCGGGTGCACCCGGCGGTCCTGCTGACCGCCGCGGGCGCGCTGTCCGCGGTGGCCGCCACCGGGCTGCTGGACAGCCCCGGCAACCGGGGGCAGGTCTACCAGAACCTGGTGTTCTTCCTGGCCGGTGTGCACCTGCGGCCGTACCTCACGCGGTGGGCGGACGGCGCGAGCACCCGGCGGCTCGTCGGCACCGGCGCCGCGTACGCGATCGGGCTGGCCGTCATGGCGTTCGCCGGTGCGCAGAGGTGGCCCGGCGTGTACCTGCTCGTCTCCGTGCTCGCGGTGGCGTTCGGGCTGACCGCCGCCGCCCGGCTGGCCCGGCACCGCGTGGCCGGTCCGGCACTGGCCCGGCTGGGCCGCCGCACGCTTGGTGTCTACGTGATCCACATGCCGGTGCTGGCGCTGCTGGACCGGCTGCTCGCCGCACCGGTGGCCGGGCTGGCCGGTCCCGCCCGGGCGCTGCTCGTGACCGTCTACCCGGTCCTGCTCACCGCGCTCGTGCTGGCACTGAGCCTCGCCGCGCACCGCGGCCTCACCGCGCTCGGCGCGTACTGGCTGTTCGACCTGCCGCGCCGCCGCGCCCACTCGAATCCCGAAGGAGAGACCATGTCCCGAATCGACGTGCCGGCGCTGCCGGACCGAACACATGTCGAGGAGGCCGCCCGCGTCCTGTCCGGCCGGGTGGTGCGTACCCCGGTCCTGCACAGCCCGGCGATCGACCGCCTGGCCGGCACCCGCGTCCTGCTCAAGGCGGAGAACCTCCAGGACGGCGGCTCGTACAAGATGCGCGGCGCGATGCTGGCGGTGGGCCGGCTCGCCGCCGCCGGGCACACCGGTGTGGTCGCGCAGAGCACCGGCAACCACGCGGTAGCGGTCGCGCTCGCCGCCCGCCGGCACGGTGTCGCCGCCACTGTCGTGCTGCCGGTGGACGCCGCGCCGGTCAAGGTGGACCGGGCACGGGCGGCCGGGGCGCGGGTGGTGCGGGCCGGCACCACTGTCGAGGAGCGTCTGGCCGTCGCCCGGCGGATCGCCGAGGTGGAGGGCCACCCGCTCGTCGACGCGTACGACCACCCGGACGTGGTGGCCGGGCAGGGCAGCGCGAGCCTGGAACTGATCGAGGAGGCGGCGCGGCGCGGCACACCGCTGGACGCGCTCGTGGTGCCGGTGGGCGGGGGCGGCGGCATCGCCGGGGCCTGCCTGGCCGCGGCCGGAACGCCGATCCAGGTGTACGGCGTGGAGCCGGTCGGGTGCGACTCGCTCGCGCGCAGCCTGGCCGCCGGACGGCCCACACCCGTCGCCCCGGCGCCGAGCCTCGCCGACGGGCTACGTCCCGGGTGCGTCGGCGACCTGCCGTTCGCGGTGGCCCGGACCGCGGTGCGGGGGGTGGTCCGGGTCGACGACGACGCGATCGTCGAGGCGTTCCGGCTGCTCCTGCTGGACCTCAAGGTGCTCGTCGAGCCGTCCGGCGCGGCCGCGCTGGCCGGTGCGCTGCGGCTGGGCGAGATGGCGCGTCCCAGCGGCGGCGGGACCGAAGCCCGGCCGTCGGACGGCGGGCGGCAACTGACGGTCGGCGTGGTGCTGACCGGCGGAAACGTGGAAGCGGACCTGGTGGCCCGGCTGGCGGGCGACCGGATGACTGTGGGAGTTGCGGCATGAGGTCGACAGTGCGGATCGGTGTCCTGTTCGGAGGCCCGTCGGCGGAACACGAGGTCTCCTGCGCCTCGGCGCTCGGCGTGGCCCGCGCCCTCGCGGAGCAGGGGCACCGGGTGGTGGCGCTCGGCATCACCCGTACCGGGGATATCCGGCTGCTGCCGGAGCCGGTGCTCGCGCAGCACCTCGGGACGGTGGCGGGCGGACGGGCGATCGACGACCGGCTGCCGGTCACCGGCGAGGCGGTGGAACTGCGGCGCGGGGCAGCCGCCGGCACTGTGGCGGTCAGCGCGGCCGACGCCCCGGCCACTGTGCACGCCGAACTGGACGTGGTGTTCCCGGTGCTGCACGGCCCGTACGGCGAGGACGGCGTGGTGCAGGGCCTGCTGGAATCGCTGGGTGTGCCGTACGTCGGGTGCGGCATCCTCGCCTCCGCCGTAGGCATGGACAAGGTGGCGATGAAGCGGGCGCTGCGCGCCGAGGACGTGCCTACCACGCCGTACGTCTGGTTCGACGAACCGACCTGGCGGGCCGCCGACGACCCGGAGAAGCTGGTGGTCGGGCTGCGTGGGCCGCTGTTCGTCAAGCCCGCCCGGATGGGCTCCTCGATCGGCATCTCCCGGGTCGCCGACGGCGACGACCTGGTGGCGGCCGTGGAGGAGGCGTTCCGGCACGACCACGTGGTGCTCGTCGAGCAGGGCGTGACCGGCCGGGAACTGGAGTGCGGCGTGCTCGGCGGCTGGCAGCCGGAGGCGTCGGCGGTCGGCGAGGTCCGGGTCGCGGGCGGCTGGTTCGACTACCGGCAGAAGTACTTCGGCGACGCCGACCCGATGATCGTCCCGGCGCGGCTGCCGGACGAGGTGACCGAGCGGATCCGCGAGCTGTCGGTGCGGGCGTTCACCGCGATCGGCGGCTGGGGCCTGGCCCGGGTCGACTTCCTCTACGACGAGGCCACCGGCGACCTGTTCGTCAACGAGCTGAACACGCTGCCCGGCTTCACCGCGCACTCGATGTACCCGAAGGTGTGGGCCGAGTCGGGTGTCGCGTACCCCGAGGTGGTGGACCGGCTCGTCGCGCTCGCCTTCACCCGGCACGCGGCCCGGCCGTCGCGCGAACACCCCGGGGGTACGCCGTGATCCTGCTCTCCGACCCCCGGGTCGCCGCGGTGTCCAGCCGGGACGACGGCGAACCCCTGGTGGACCTGCGCGAGGTGCCCGGACTGCGAGTCGACGGGCGGGCCGCCGATCCCGCCGGGGCGTACGCCCGGGTGCGGCGTGGTGTCGCGGACCGGTTGCTGGCCGCGCAGCGCGCGCTGCCGGCCGGGCTGCGCCTGCTCGTGGTGGAGGGTTACCGGCCGTACCGGGCGCAGCTCGACATCTTCACCGGCTACCGGGACGAGCTGCGGCGGCGCCACCCGGACTGGCCGGCGGACCGGCTGCACCGGGAGACGACCAAGTTCGTCTCGCCGGTCGAGGTGGCCCCGCACAGCACCGGCGGCGCAGTCGACCTCACCCTGTGTGACGCCGACGGTGTGGAGCTGGACATGGGCACCGCGCTCGACGCCACCCCGGAGGAGAGCGCCGACGCCTGCTTCACCGCGGCCCGGCACATTCCGGTGAGCGCGTGGCGCAACCGGAACCTGCTGGTGGCGGCGCTGAGCGGAGCGGGATTGGTGAACTACCCGACGGAGTGGTGGCACTGGTCCTACGGCGATCGCTACTGGGCGCTGATGACCGGAGCGCCACACACCCGCTACGGTCCGGTGTAGTCCACGGGTCCGGGTGAACGGTCCGGCCCTCCCGTCCGTACCACGCGTCGAACGACAGCGACGACGGGAGAGAACGTGAGGGTGCAGCGTAAGCACGTGCTGGCGGCCACTGTGGCGGTGACCGCCACGGTGGCGGTCTCGGTGGGCACCGGACTGGGATTCGCGGACACCGCGCCGGCCGCGCGGTCGGTCTGTGCCGGGTCGGTGACCTTCTCCGCCGAGGGTGGGCCACCGGCCGCGACCAGCGACCGGTTCCCGGTGGGTACCCGGCTGCGGGTGACGAACCTGGACAACCGCAAGGTGGCCACTGTGACAGTCACCGGGCCGTCCGGGAGCTGCGTGCTGCTGAACGCCGCCGCCATGGACCTGGTACGCGAGCCGGGCAAGAACGTCATCCGCCGCAACGTGGTGGAACGCCTCGACGGCGCCGGCGCCCCGGCGCCGGGCGCGCAACCGGGCGAGACCCGCCCGGGCGCGGCGCAGCCGATCGGCGGCAGCGTCTGCTCCGGCGCGCTCACGTTCTTCGCCGAGGGCGGGGCACCCGCTGCCACCAGCGGCCAGTTCCCGCTCGGCACCCGGCTGCGGGTGACGAACCTGGACAACGACAAGGCCGTGACGGTGACCGTCACCGGACCGTCGGGCAGTTGCGTGCTGCTGAACACGGCGGCCATGGACGCGATCCGGGAACCCGGCAAGAACCTGGTCCGGCGCAACACCGTCGAGCTGATCCGCTGATCCTCCGGGCGGAACACCATGGGCCGGTCCTGGGGGAGATCGGGCCCATGGTGTTCCACGTCCGGGGTCAGCCGAAGGCGGCCGCCAGGATGTCCAGGCCCCGGCCCAGCTCGTCGTCGGAGATGACCAGCGGAGGCAGGAACCGCAGCACGTTGCCGTAGGTGCCGCAGGTCAGCGTGAGCAGCCCGGCCGCGTGGCAGGCCGCCGAGACCGCCGCCGTGGCGGCCGGGTCCGGGGTCAGCGTGCCCGGCCGCACGATCTCCACGGCGAGCATCGCGCCCCGGCCGCGTACCTCGGCCACGCGCGGGTCACCGGCGGCGATCGCGTCCAGCCGCTCGCCCATCACCGCACCGATCCGGCGCGCGGCGGCGGCCAGGTCCAGCTCCCGCATCGTCTCCATCGCCGCGAGCGCGGCGGCGCAGGCGATCGGGTTGCCGCCGTACGTGCCGCCCAGGCCGCCGACGTGCACCGCGTCCATCAGCTCCGCCCGGCCGGTCACCGCCGCCAGCGGCAGGCCGCCCGCGATGCCCTTGGCCAGCGTGATCAGGTCCGGTTCGACGCCCTCGTGCGCGCAGGCGAACCAGTCGCCGGTGCGGCAGAAACCGGTCTGGATCTCGTCGGCGACGAACACCACCCCGGCCGCCGTCGCCCACTCGCGCAACGCCGGCAGGAAACCCGGCGCGGGTACGACGAAACCGCCCTCGCCCTGGATCGGCTCGATCAGCAGCGCGGCCACGTTCTCCGCGCCCACCTGCTTCTCGATCATCTCGATCGACCGGGCCGCCGCGGTGGCGCCGTCCAGCCCGCCGTCGCGCAGCGGATACGACATCGGCACCCGGTAGACCTCACCGGCGAACGGCCCGAACCGGTGCTTGTACGGCATGTTCTTCGCGGTCAGCGCCATGGTCAGGTTGGTCCGGCCGTGGTACGCGTGGTCGAACACCACCACCGCGGGCCGCCCGGTCGCGTGCCGGGCGATCTTCACTGCGTTCTCCACCGCCTCGGCGCCGGAGTTGAACAACGCCGAGCGCTTCTCGAAACCACCCGGGGTCAGCGCGTTGAGCTGCTCGCAGACCGCCACGTACGACTCGTACGGCGCGACCATGAAGCAGGTGTGGGTGAACCGCTCGACCTGCGCGCGTACCGCCTCGACCACGCGCGGCGCGGAGTTGCCCACGTTGGTGACGGCGATGCCGGCCGCGAAGTCGATCCACTCCCGGCCGTCCACGTCGGTGATCGTGCCGCCGCCCGCCCGGTCCACGTACGCGGGAATCGTGCTGCCCACGCCCCGCGCCACGGCCTCCACCCGGCGCTTGTGCAACTCCTCGCTGGTCGCCATCGCCGATCAGCCCTCGATGTTGTGCATGACGTGCTTGACCCGGGTGTAGTCCTCCAGGCTGTAGACCGACAGGTCCTTGCCATGGCCGGAGTGCTTGAAGCCGCCGTGCGGCATCTCGGAGACGAACGGGATGTGCGTGTTCACCCAGACGCACCCGAAGTCGAGCCGCCGCGTCATCCGCATGGCCCGGCCGTGGTCGCGCGTCCACACCGAGGCGGACAGGCCGTAGTCGACGCCGTTCGCCCAGCGCACCGCCTCGTCCTCGTCGGAGAACCGCTGCACGGTGATGACCGGCCCGAACACCTCGTCCTGGATGATCTCGTCGGCCTGGCGTACGCCGGAGACCACCGTCGGGGCGTAGAAGAAGCCGCGCTCGCCCACCCGCGACCCGCCGGTGGTGACGTTCGCGTGGTCCGGCAGGCGGTCCACGAAGCCGCTCACCCGGGCGAGCTGGTTGGCGTTGTTCAGCGGGCCGTAGAGCACGTCGGCGTCGTCCGGCCCGCCGGTGCGGGTGTTGCGGGCCTGCTCGGTCAGCGCGGCCACGAAGTCCTCGTGGATGCCCGGCCCGGTGAGCACCCGGGTCGCCGCCGTGCAGTCCTGGCCGGCGTTGAAGTAGCCGCCCATCGCGATCGCCTCGGCCGCCGCCGCCACGTCCGCGTCGTCGAAGATCACCACCGGGGCCTTGCCGCCCAGCTCCAGGTGCGTCCGCTTCAGGTCCGGCGCCGCCGCGGCGGCGACCTCCATGCCCGCGCGGGTCGAGCCGGTGATCGACACGAGCTGCGGGGTCGGGTGGGAGACCAGCGTACGGCCGGTGTCGCGGTCGCCGCAGACCACGTTGAACACACCCGGGGGCAGGTGCTCGGCGGCGATCTCGGCGAGCAGCAGCGTCGACACCGGCGTGGTGTCCGACGGCTTCAGCACCACCGCGTTGCCCGCCGCCAGCGCCGGAGCGATCTTCCAGACCGCCATCATCAGCGGGTAGTTCCACGGCGTCACCTGGGCGCAGACGCCGATCGGCTCGCGCCGCACGTACGAGGTGTGCCCGGCCATGTACTCACCGGCCGAGCGGCCCTCCAGCAGGCGCGCGGCGCCGGCGAAGAAGCGCAGCTCGTCCACCGCCGGCGGCAACTCCTCCTCGGTGGTGAGCTGCCGGGGCTTGCCGGTGTTGCGGACCTCCGCGTCGACCAGTTCGGCGGCCCGCGCCTCCACCGCGTCGGCGAACTTCAGCAGCGCCCGCTGCCGCTCGGCCGGCGTGGTGTCCCGCCAGGTCTCGAACGCGGCGGCGGCGGCCTTCATGGCCGCGTCCACGTCCGCCGCGCCGGAGACCGGGGCCTGGGCGAAGACCTCGCCCGTGCACGGGTCGATCAGGTCGGCGTAGCCGCCGTCCACCGGGTCGACGTACTCGCCGTTGACGAAGTTGCGCAGCTGCTGCTGGTCGCTCATCAGAAGTCTCCGAGAGGGTGGCCGGGGAGAGGGTCAGCGGAGGTTATCGCAATCTGACTGCCATCTTGGCTACTAAATCCGAGGCAGACAAGGGTTTGAGCAACTGTTTCCGCGTGGGCGCCTGTGGTCTAGGCTGCCGATCGTGGAGCCGAGAGCCTTCTACGTCGCCGGTCGCCCCGCCCACGGCGAGGACGAGCTGACAGTCACCCACCCGTACGACGGGCAGCCGGTGGGGCGTACCACGCTCGCCACGGCCGACCAGGTCGAAACCGCCGTCGCGGGCGCCGCCCGGGCGGCCGCGGAGGCCGCGGCCCTGCCCGCGCACGCCCGCGCGGCGGCCCTGGACCACGTCTCCCGCCGGCTCGCCGAGCGGGCCGACGAGGTCGCCGCGCTGATCACCGCCGAGAACGGCAAGCCGGTCAAGTGGGCGAAGGCCGAGGTGGGGCGCGCGGTCTCCACGTTCCGCTGGGCCGCCGAGGAGGCCCGCCGTTTCTCCGGCGAACTGCAACGGCTCGACACCGACCCGGCCGCCACCGGGCGGATCGCCCTGGTCCGGCGCGTGCCGCGCGGGCCGGTGCTCGGCATCACCCCGTTCAACTTCCCGCTCAACCTGGTCGCCCACAAGGTCGCCCCGGCGCTCGCCGTCGGCACCCCGATCGTGGTCAAGCCCGCACCGGCCACCCCGCTCACCGCGCTGCTGCTCGGCGAGATCCTCGCCGAGACCGACCTGCCCGAGGGCATGTTCTCGGTGCTGCCGCTACCGAACGAGCGCGCCGCCGAGCTGGTCACCGACCCCCGGCTGCCGGTGGTGTCGTTCACCGGCTCCGGACCGGTCGGCGCGGCCATCCGCCGGGCCGCGCCGGACAAGCACGTCACGCTGGAACTCGGCGGCAACGCCGCCGCGGTGATCTGCGAGGACTGGGCGGCGGACGAGGACCTGACCTTCGCCGCGCACCGCATCGCCACGTTCTCCAACTACCAGGCCGGGCAGTCGTGCATCGCGGTGCAGCGCGTCTACGTGCACGAATGGCTCTACGACGGCTTCCTGCCCCGGCTCGTCGCGGCGGTGCAGGCGCTGCGCACCGGCGACCCGCGTTCCGAGCTGACCGACGTCGGCCCGCTGGTGTCGGTCGAGGCGGCACAGCGCGTCGAGACCTGGGTGGACGAGGCGGTCGCCGCCGGCGCGGTCATCGAGACCGGCGGGCGGCGTGACGGCGCGACCTACCCGCCCACTGTGCTCAGCGGCGTTCCGGCGGACGCGAAGGTGTGCGCCGAGGAGGTGTTCGGGCCGGTGCTGGTGGTCGCCCCGGTCGGGGACGACCGGGCCGCGTTCGCCGCCGTCAACGACTCCGCGTACGGGCTCCAGGCCGGCGTCTTCACCCACCGGCTCGACGTGGCGTTCGACGCCGCGCGCACGCTCGAAGTGGGCGGCGTGATCGTCGGGGACGTGCCGTCGTACCGGGCCGACCAGATGCCGTACGGCGGCATGAAGGGGTCCGGCGTCGGGCGCGAAGGGCTGCGCAGCGCGATGGACGACTACACCGAGCCGCGTGTCACGGTGCTGACCGGCGTGGCCCTCTGATCACTCGCTCTCTGCTCACTCGCCTTCGGCTCACCAGGTGCCGTCGTCGCGGACCCGGGCGGGGGCGCGGCCGAGCAGCAGGGTGGTGAGGGCGGCGTCGATGTCGGCGCCGAGGAACCACTCGCCGGCCTGGTCGAGGGCGAAGACCCGGCCGTGCTCGTCGACCGCGAGGATGCTCTCCTGACGTTCGCTGCCGAGCGGGAAGAGACGGGCACCCAGGACGGCGGCGAAGTCGGCGAGAGAGTCGGCGGTGTGTGCGGCCCGCAGCGGATTCGTGGTGAACCGGCTGATCCAGACCTGCTCCCCGGGCCCGCGCCGTCGGCTCAGGACGGCCGGGAACGCGGTGAGCGCCGCCTCGGCGGCGGGGAACGCCTCGTGCCGGTGGTGCTGTCCCGCGATATCCTTCGTCTCGGTCATCGCGCCCATCGCGAGTGCCTCGTTGAACATGCTGATCTGCCAGCCGCCGTCCATGAGGGCGTGGGCGACCTCGTCCGGGAAACGCCCAGGTTCGATGACCTCGCGCGGCTCCGGTCGCCACTCCTCGACGAAGGCCAGGTCGGACCACGGCAGCACCGCGAACCGCACCAGGAACCGGACGCACGAGTCACAGGGAAGATCTGCTTGCCCGCCCTGAGGGTCGCCCGGTTCGCGACTGCGATAGACCTCGATCCGGCTGGTGCCGAGCAGGTCACGCGCGTCCTCGACGGACAGCGGCGGCAGGCCCTCGGCGGCGCGGCGGTGGTCGTGCTCGTACAGCGCGTCGGAGACGACGATCATCTCGGCGTGCCGCTCGCCGCCGCGTACCAGATGCCCCGCGGGCAGCTCGTCCAGATAGGACTGGACCAGCGGGTGGTGACGTACCTCGACGTCGCCCTTCGCGCCCTGCGCTACGTGCTGCCGGCCGTCGAGCGTGAGGTGCGCCGCGGCGCCGGGCGTGGGCAGGCGGGTCAGCTCACGCAGCAACTGGGCGGCCGGATCGACGGTACGCGGCGCACGCGGTTCGGCCGGACGCCGCTGCCGGTACATCTGCTCGACCGCCGCGGCAGGCACCCGGGGCCACGTGGACACCTCGCCGGTCTCCTTGTCGATCACGGTGGTCGGCAGGTCGCCGGGCAGCGCGCGGGCCTCGGTGGACACGATGGAACTCACCACGTAGCCCAGGTCGAACTCCTCGACCTCCGGCGTGCACGGGAAACCGAGACGGTCGGAGTCCCGCCGGGCCCACACGGAAGCGATCTGCTCGGCCTGCTGTCGCTCGATCACCACCTGAAATTACCGGACCCCACGGATTTCGTGGCACCCGGTATGGTCGGCCCTACCCACGGTGACGGAAGGGGAGCGACGGTGGCCGAGAGTGCGGACCGGGATGCGAACCGTGCACTACGCGCGCGATTCGACGAGGTGTACGGCCAATACCAGCGCCTGCGGTCCGGTCTGGACGAACTCCAGACGAAGCTGGCCGAGCTACGCGTCACCGAACGCTCCGACGACGGCCAGGTGACCGCCGTCGTCGGCGCGCGGGGCGAGCTGATCAGCGTCGAGGTGAGCCCGGCGGCGTTCCACGACCGGGACGCCCGCGCGCTGAGCCGGAAGATCACCGAGACCGTGCTGCGCGCCTCCACCGCGGCGACCACCGCCACCCGCGAGTTGGTGTCCGGCTACCTGCCGCCGGGTTCGCCGTCGATCGAGTTCCTGCGTACCAATGACTTCGGCGCGCTGCTCGGCCGGGCCGACTCCGTGCTGGCCCGCGGCGAGTGACAGGTGGCCGGGGGAGAGATCTGGCTGGACCCGGACCGGGCCCGGCGCGGCGGCGCTGACCTGGCGCTGTCGGGGCGGGCGGTGAGCGCGGCCCGGCGGGAGACGGGCGAGCCAATCGCCGCCGCCGGCGCCCAACGGCCCTGGGGCCGGGACGACATCGGCGCCGCCTTCGACAAGCACTACCAGGGTTACGCCGAGACGCTGCTACGCGCGTGGGAGCTTCTCGGCCGGTCGCTGGAGGTGCTCGGGTCGGACGTCGTCCGCTCGGTCACGGCCACCGTGGAGACGGACCTCAGCAACGCCCGTGACCTCGGGAAGATCCCACAGCAAGGGCACAACCCCCATCGGCCCCGGCGCTGACCACCGGAGGACCCGCGCGTGAGCATGCTGCCCAGCCCGATCCCGCACCCGCTCGACTTCTGCCCGTGGGACCTGCCCGGCTGGATCTACGAGGCGCTCGACTGGGTGGTCGGCGTCGAATGGCCGGAGGGCAACGAGCGCACCGTCTGGGATCTGGCCGACCAGTGGTACGGCGTGGCAGGCGTCCTGACCCGCCCGCGCGACGACGCGGTCACCGCCGCCGGTGAGGTGAAGAGCGGGTACGGGGGAGTCGGCCTGGTCGCCGGCGCGTTCGACACGGCCTGGCACAAGCTCGCCGAGGGTGAGGACGCGCCGCTGCACGTCCTCGTCGCGGCCACCGACGAGCTGGCGCGGCTGGTCGACTCCTGCGGCTGTGACATCGAGGGCGCGAAGCTCGAAGCCTGGATCGAGCTGGGCATCCTGGTCATCGAGTTGCTGTCCCTGGCGGTCGCCACAGTGCTCACCCTGGGCGCCGCCTCACCGGCGGCGGCCGCCGCGATCACCGCCACGCGGGTCGTGGTGCAGCAGATCTTCAAGCGGCTGGTGGCCCAGCTCGCCCGCAAGGCGGTCAAGCAGGGCCTCAAGGAGGCGGGCGAGCGGGCCGCGAAGGAGGTGGCCAGGTCCGGTGTCCGCACGCTGGCGCGGCGGGCCGCGATCGGCGGGCTGCTGGAGGCCGGTCAGGAGGCCGGCACCAGCCTCGGCACGCAGGCGTACCAGAACTCCACCGGCCGGCGCGACGGCCTCGACCTGACCGACGTGAGCACGTCGGCGCTCGGCGGATTCGCCGGCGGCGCGGTCGCCCCGCTGGCCGGGCTGGGCCGGCACGCCAACGGCCGGTTCGCGGAGGTCGGCGAGCGGTTCGGGCGGGAGATGGCCGGAGAGACGCTCGCCGAGACCGCGGCGGGTCTGGCGACCGGCCAGGGCCCGTCGCTGGAGGATCTGGCGCGTGCGGCTGCCTCCGGCGCGACCGGCTCCGCCACCAACCAGGCGGACTCGGCTCTGCAACGCCGCCTCGACGGGCAGCTGAGCGGGTTGACCGTGTCGCCGGTCGGCCTGGACGTGCCGGTCGCCGCCGATCCCGTCGGGCTGATCCCGGCCCAGCGGGCCGCCGAGCCGATCGTCCAGAGCGGCGGCGACACGATGGCGGGGGCCGTTCCCACGCCACCCACGCACGTCACACCCCAGCCAGCGAACTCGCACCCGCTCGCCGTGGACCTGCCCCACCCGACGCCGGATCCCACGACGACGCCGCCGCGCAGCGATGTCGTCCCGCACGACGTGGCACGTCCGGCGGTCACCACCAGCCCCACGTTGTCCTCGGTGATGACTGACGCGCCCGTCGCCACGCCCCCGTCGACCGCGCCCGGAGTCCACAGCGGCACGGGTCCGGTGGCGACGCCGACCGACCACCCCACGCCGTCCTCGACCAACCCGATTCAGGCGGCAGCCGCACCGGCGACACTCCCTGCACCGCATACCGACCACCCGCAGATCGCGGCGCCACCAACGGCGGACCGCGCCGCCCCCGTCAGCAACGGAGGTCAGGCGGGACCGCCTCCGGTCTCACCGGTCGGCCCGCAGACGGGGCCGCATCCGGGAGCGCCGACCGTCGGGCCCGAGCCTCGACCGGGGCCGAACCCCCGTTTTCCGCTGCTGGAGGCCTTGGCTCCGCATCGCCCTCCTACCGACTCCCCGGGGCCCCACCCGGGCCCGCCCCATGTCCAGGCGTGGTCCCGTGAGACCGCTGATCAGCGCGCCGCGCGGCTGAAGGCCGATCGGGAGGGTCTGGACCGGCGGCGCTACCAGGGCTATCTGCAGTCCCAGCGTGCCTTGCACGAGGAGAACAGACGGGAGGCGCAGATCAGGGAGCTGCGTGATCTCGCCGAACAGCATTACGAGGCCGCGCGTTGGCTCATCATGCAGGCCCACGAACTGCGCCAGGCCGGACGGCACGAGCTCGCCGACCGGCACGTGTGGGAGGGTCGGCGGCGAGAACGCCTGCACTATCGAGCCGTCGACGAGGTGGAGGCGGTCCGTGCCGGCCAGCGTCTGCCGCGCGAGGTGATGGTCGAGGACGACCTCGACTTCTACCGCATCAACGACGACGTGGCCGACCTGGCCGTCGGCGCGGTGGAGACGGCCGACCACTCGGCGCTCACCGGTCACGGCCACCCCGAACCGATCGACAGGTCCCGGCCCTACGGCCGCCGGGGAGGGCTCCGGCCTCCGCTGGCGCTGCACCAGACCGACCTCGAACGGCAGATGCCCCGCAACCCGGACGGCAGCGTGACGCGTACCGCCGATCCCCGGCGCGGCGGCTGGTTCCGCCTCGCAAACGACGGCGGCCCGGCGGCCGACGCCACCCGGGGCATCAACTGCCTCGACTGCACGCTGTCGCTGTTCGAGACCTGGGTCCATGGACGGCCCCGCGTCGCGGCGCCGCGTACGTTCGACGGCTATCTGCACGGCGACGTGAACCGGCCGGTGGGCGGCGAGGCGGACGGACCGCTTCGCGTCGAGCAGACGACCGGCGGCCGGTTCCAGAACCTCTGCCCGCCGGACCGGCCCGGTGTCACCGGCCGGGAGCGTCAGCTGTTGGTGGACGGCGGTTACCGCGACCTGTACGGGCAGCTCGCGTCGGGTGGCCACGGCAGCTACGCGTTCCTCATCACCAGCTTCGAAGGCGGCGGCTCGCACGCGTGGGTGGCGTTGAACCAGAACGGCACGATCCTCTTCCTCGACCCGCAGACGGGCCTGGTGGCGGACCGGCCGATCTACCACCACAGCGGCCGTCCGGCAGCCGGCAACGTGGTCGGCGTCGACGCGCTGGTGCTCGGCCCCGACGGGCGGCCGATGCCGCTCACCGGCCGCCCGCCCGGCACCTACAACGTCCTGCCCGAGCCGCTGCCCCGTCCGGCGCCGCCACGGCCGCCGGCCCCGCCGCCGATCGCCGACGGCCACGTCCCGGACTTCAACCATGTCCACCTGCTCGGCGAGTCCACCACCATCCACCGCCGAACCGACGGACCGCTGCCGGGCAGCGCGCCGCCCGTCGAACCGGATCCCGACCGGGTACGCGAGGATCACCGGCAGGCGCACGCCGACCGGATCGCCGCCGGGCTCTACGTGCGCGACGCGCTCGCGCAGAGCGGGAACCTCGACGCCGCCTTCGCGGCCGGGGTGACACCTGTCGAGCTGGCGCAGCACGCCGACGTGCCGACGCTACGGCGGCTCGTACCCGGGCTGGACGAGGACGCCGCAGCCGACCTCACCCGGTTGTTCGCCGACCCGCGCGTCCAGCGGATGCTCGACCAGAGCTGGGAGGCTCCGCCGCGACGGGAGGAGCTGCTGGCCGAGACGTTGGTGCCGCAGCTCGCGGAGCGGCCCGACCTGGTCCGGATGATCCTGGCGACACCGGAGCTCGCCAACTCGCTGACCGCCCGGCCGCTGACCCTGCACCACCTGGCCACCCACCAGCAGGCCATCGACGTACTGAATGACGTGTTGGTGGAGATACGAGACCGCGGCTCCGAGGCTGTTGCCACTGCACCCACACCCTCGATCGAGCCGACCCCGCTCAGTCCACACCAGATACAAGTGAGCAGTCGCTTCGATGGCGAACGGTCGGTGGCTGTCCAGCCGAGCTTTGACAAGTCCCGCTCTGGCGATCTCGCATATCGCAAGCAGTATTTGGATCACCTATACCAGGAGGCCGTGACCGCTCAGCGAGAACTTGATTCGCTGGGGCTTGAACTGGCCCGTCTGTCGGCAAACGGGGCAGAGTACAAGCCGCGACCCGGACCGAAGGATCGCGTTCGAGCTGAGGACAAGATCGATCGGAATGGTGGCAATGCTGCTCGCCTCCGCGACCTTGCTGCAGGGCGGGTCGCATACCAGACGCTTGACGACCTGTATGCAGGGCTGGCCGAACTGAGCAATAACCCTCGTTTCCAGGTGGCGGAGTTCAGCGATCGCTTCCGGGAGCCCCAGGACAGCGGATATCGAGACATTCAGTTCCTGGTGCAGACCTCGACCGGGCACATCGGTGAGTTTCGTCTTCATCTGGCGGCGCTTGACCAGGTGGCGGAGTGGGAGCACTCGTTGTTCGAAGTTTGGCGTGACCTGGAGGCAGTCCCCAGAAGCGAGGCCCGTAGCCTGTCTGCCACGGAGGTAGCGATCCGGAAGGGCATTGTCCGACGGCAGCGTGAGTACTTCTGGGCCGCGCTTCAATCGACCTTGAACGGTGAGCGGCAGTGACGGATGCAGTGGCTGAACTCGGCCTCGCGGGCTACTACGACTACTACGACAATCCGGTGAAGTTCGTTCCGACCTCCGACGGTGGCCTCGCGGCGTGGCGGCTCGACCGCACCACGGGCGGTTGGCGTGCTGCGAACGACATCATCGATGAGATCATCTTCGCCAGGGAGCAGGAAATCTTCGTGCTCTCGCCCGAGCGGTTCGTGCAGCGGGTCGAAGAAGAGCGGGGCCTGAGCCTGAGCGGAGAGGGACCGATCTTCGCGCTGTACGAGACGGTCCGAGCGCTCGAGGCGCCCGCCATCGCGGAGAGGCGACCGTTCACCGTCGAGGAAGCGGCTCTCATCAAGGGGATCCGGCGGCGGACCTTTGTGATGTTCGAGGAGCAGCTCCAACAGGCCGGCGATCCCGCCGCCGACCCCACCATCGCCTCCACCGCCTCCTGACAGCGGCCGGGAACCTCATGCCCTCCATCGACGGTTCACCCGTGCCCTACGTGCCGCCCGCCGACGTGGCCGAGGCGAGACGCGTACAGGAGGAGTTGCGGTCCCGGGTGGACCTGACCGGGCCCGGTCCCGCCGCGCCCGGGACAGTGGCCGGGCTGGACGTGGCGTACGCGCCCGACGGTGACCTGCTCGCCGCCGCCGTCACGGTCCTGGACGCGGCCACCCTCGACGTGGTGGACGAGGCGGTGTGCGTGGGGCGGCCCGCCTTCCCCTACGTGCCGGGGCTGTTCGCGTTCCGGGAGATGCCGGCGTTGCTCGCCGCGCTGGACCGGCTCACCACCCGTCCGGAGCTGCTGGTCTGTGACGGGCACGGGCTGGCGCACCCGCGCCGGTTCGGGCTGGCCTGTCACCTGGGCCTGGTGACCGGGCTGCCGACGATCGGGGTGGGTAAGACGCCGCTCGTCGGGTCGTGGACGGGGCCCGGCCCCGAGCGTGGGGACAGCGCCGACCTGTGTGACGAGGGCGACGTGGTCGGGCGGGTGCTGCGGACTCGGGACGGTGTGCGGCCGGTCTTCGTGAGCGTCGGGCACCGGATGGGGTTGGACAACGCGGTGGACCGGGTACTGGCACTGACGCCCCGGTACCGGCTGCCGGAGACCACCCGTACGGCCGACCGGCTGTGCCGGCGGGCGCTCGCCGAGGCAGGCGCATCGGGCGGTGACCTGGGCGGGCGGTGATCGCGTGGCGCGGCACACATGTGGCGTGCTCGATGCGCGGGTGCCCGGAGGGGCCGGTAGTAACCTGACCGGCGGATCCGGTCCGGACGCAACGGTGAGGTGGAGATGTCGGCAGGGCGGCACGCGGCGCGATGGGCCATGGTCGGCGCGCTGCTGGGTGGCCTGATCGCCGTCCCGGCGTCACCGGCGTCGGCCCGCGACGACCGGGTGGGACTGCGCTCGGCGAAGAGCTTCACCGCCGGTGGCCCGCCGGGCACGGTGGTGGTCGAGGTGCGTAAGCGCACCGACGGCTGCGTGCAGCTGCGTACCGCGGTCGGGCTCCGGTTGGAGGGCCTGCGGGCGGACCAGGTCCGGGTGCAGGTGGCGTCCGGGGGCCGATGGGTGCCGGTGCAGGTCTCCGGGGACGGCGCCGTCGCCACCGCTGCGGTCGCGCCGGTCGACCGGCCGTTGTGCAAGGGCAAGGGCGTCACCGTCCGCTACCGGTTGTCCTTCCTGGCCGGGGCCGTCGGCGGGCGGCTGGAACTGGCCGCCGAGGCGAGCGCCGCGAACGGCGACGTGCTCGGCCGGGCCGGTGGCTCCGCCCGGCTGGTCGGTGCCCCGCGGACGCCGAGCCCCAGCCCGTCCCGCAAGCCCTCGCCGACGCCCAGCGCGAGCGAGACCACGGCGGCCGAGGTGACCGGCACGTCGCCGGTGGCCGCCGCCGTCGCCCCGGCCACCGCCGCGGCCGACGACTCGTCGTTCGGAGGTTCCATGATCATGTGGTTCGGTATCGGGCTGGTGCTCGTCGGCGCCGCCCTCATCGTCCTGCTGCTGCGCCGCAACCGCGCCGACCGGACCGGCGGCGGGAGCTCCGCCGATCTCCCGCCGGTCCCGCTGCCGCGCAGCACCACCACCTACCGCTCCGGCACGCCCGGACCGGCCCCCACGGTGTACGGGGGTGCGACGCCGCCCCGCCCGGCCGGCAACGTGTACGGCGCGCCCGCGGCCGCCCCGGCACCATCGGCACCGGCGAGCGCGGACGCGACCAGCGTCCTGCCTCCGCCCCAGCCCTCGGCGGGCGGGGACGCGACGAGCGTTCTGCCCCGCTTGCCGGACTGATCCGGAACCCGACCGGCTCCCGGGGTTACCGTGACGGTGGGTGGTTGCGTCGTGACCCGATAGCCGCCACCTGCCCGACCGGAGGACGGAACACCGGGGCCGAACGGGGCCCGGTGCCGGGGCCGCTCGGCCGATAAGATCGCGTGCGCCGACCGGCACCGCCGACCGGTGAGACCGCATACGTGGAAGGAGCCGCGCCGTGGCCCTGGACCCGCAGTTGCTCGACATCCTCGCCTGCCCGGACACGCACCACGCCCCGCTCGACTACGACGCGCAGGCGCAGACGCTCACCTGCACCGAGTGCGGTCGCATCTTCGAGGTCCGGGACGACGTCCCGGTGCTCCTGCTGGACGAGGCGCGCGGTGGACCCGACGCCGACGAGGCGCGGGGCGGGTCGTCCCGGTGATGGAGGGTACGGCCGGGGTCAGCGGCCACCGGCACGCGGACGAGGCCCTGCTGGACGACGCGGCGCAGCTCTCCGAGCGGGATCCGGGCGGCATGCTCCGGCACACCGCGTCGGCGGGCGCCCAGGTGCGCGAGTCGGCGGCGCTGGCCGCCGAGGCGAACCTGTCCGTGCTCGCCGACGACGGACGGCCCCGCGCGGTGGTCATCGCCGGCATCGGCACCGCCGGGCGTACCGGCGACGTGCTGGCCACCGTCGCCGGGCCGCGCTGCCCGGTGCCGGTCATCCCGCACCGCAGCGCCGGCGTGCCCGGCTGGGTGGGCGCGGCGGACGTGGTCATCGCGGTGAGCGCGTCCGGTCGCAGCCCGGAGGCGCTGGGCGCGGCCGAGGCGGCGCACCGGCGCGGTGCCCGGCTGGTCGCGGTCGGCGCGCCCGACTCGCAGCTCCAGTCGGTGGCGGAGCGGGCCCGTGCGCCGTTCATCCCGGTGCCCCGGCGCGCGCCGGCCCGGGCCAGCCTCTGGGCGCTCACCGTGCCGGTTCTGCTGGCCGCCCGTACCCTCGGGCTCGTGAAGGTCAACGAGGCGGATCTGGCCGAGACGGCGGCCCGGCTGGACGCCGACGCCGATCGATGCCGGCCGACCGCCGAGTCCTTCGTCAACCCGGCGAAGTCGCTGGCACTCGGGCTGTCCGGTTCGATCCCGATCGTGTGGGGTTCGTCCCCGCTGGCCACCGTGGCCGCCCGGCGGTTCGGTGACACGCTGTCCGCCAACGCCCGCTACCCGGTGGTCGCCGGTGCGCTGGGCGAGGCGGGCCGGGGCCGCGTCGGCCTGCTCGACGGGGTGTTCGGCGGCCTGGCCGAGGGCGAGCGGGACATCTTCGCCGACCCGGGCGTCGACGAGTCCGACGGCACCCGGCTGCGGCTGGTGCTGCTGCGCGACGGCGGGCTCAACGCCGACGACGACACCGACGAGCCGCTGGCGGTCGAGGAGCGCCGCGCGGACGCGGTGCAGACGCTCGCCGAGCGGCGCGGGGTGCGCTGCGACGTGGTGACCGCTGAGGGCGGTTCCGCACTGGAGCGGCTCGCGTCGCTGGTCGCGGTCCCCGACTTCGCCTCGATCTACCTCGCCCTGGCACACGGGCTGGACCCGATGGCGGTACCGGCCATCACGGAGATGAAGGAGCTGGCGAACCAGTGACCACACGGGGCATCGAGCGAGGCGGGGAATGAGCGCAAACGGGGGCACGAAGGCGATCGTCGCCGCCCTGGCGGCGAACCTCGGGATCGCCGTCACCAAGTTCATCGCGTTCGCCCTGACCGGCTCGTCGTCGATGCTTGCCGAGTCGATCCACTCGGTTGCCGACTCGGGCAACCAGGGCCTGCTGCTGCTCGGCGGCCGGCGGGCCAAGCGGCGGGCCACGCCGCAGCACCCGTTCGGGTACGGCCGGGAGCGCTACATCTACGCGTTCATCGTGGCGATCGTGCTGTTCAGCCTCGGTGGCCTGTTCGCGCTCTACGAGGCGTACCACAAGGCGTCGGACCCGCACCCGATCGACAGTTGGCAGTGGGTGCCGGTGGCGGTGCTGGTCGCGGCGATCGTGATGGAGAGCTTCTCCTTCCGTACCGCGATCAAGGAGTCCAACCTGGTCCGGGGCAACCAGACCTGGGTCCGGTTCATCCGCCGGGCCAAGGCGCCGGAGCTGCCGGTGGTGCTGCTGGAGGACTTCGGCGCCCTGGTCGGTCTGGTCTTCGCGTTGTTCGGCGTCGGCATGACGCTGATCACCGGCAACGGCATGTGGGACGCGGCGGGCACCGCGATGATCGGCGTCCTGCTCGTGGTCATCGCGGTCACGCTGGCGATCGAGACCAAGAGCCTGCTGCTCGGCGAGGGTGCCGAGGAGGGCGAGCTGACGAAGATCGAGCAGGCCGTGACGAACGGTCCCGAGGTCGAGCGGATCATCCACATGAAGACGCTCTACCTCGGCCCGGAGGAGCTGATGGTGGCCGCGAAGATCGCCGTGCCGGCCTGGGAGACCGCCCAGGACCTGGCGCGCGACATCAACGCGGTCGAGGCGCGGATCCGCCGCGAGGTGCCGACCGCCCGGGTGATCTACCTGGAGCCGGACATCTACTCGCCGGAAGCCGAGCGGGCCGGCACCGGGCAGGCGGCGGACACCGCCGTCCCGGAGGCCGTGACCAGTGGTGGGACGCACGCGGCCGACGAGGTGGCCGGGCGGCCCGGGAGCTGACCGATGGAGTTGTTGCAGGGCCGGATCCGTGACTACGCCTGGGGTTCGCGCACCGCGATCGCCGAGTTGCAGGGGCGGCCGGTGCCGAGCAACGGGCCGGAGGCGGAGCTGTGGCTGGGCGCCCACCCGGGCGCTCCGGCCACCGTGCAGCGGGACGGCCGGCCGGTCAGTCTCACCGAACTGCTGGTGGCCGAGCCGGGCCACTGGCTGGGTGAGCGGCTGGTCGGCCGGTTCGGCACCCGGCTGCCGTTCCTGCTGAAGGTGCTCGCCGCCGACGCGCCGCTGAGCCTCCAGGCCCATCCGGACGCCGAGCAGGCCCGCGCCGGGCACGCCGCCGACGTGGGGCGGGTCAACTACGTCGACCCGTACCACAAGCCGGAGTTGCTGGTGGCGCTCTCGGACTTCGACGCGCTGTGCGGCTTCCGCGATCCGGGGGAGTCGGCGGCGGCGATCGCCGCGTTCGGCGTACCCGCGTTGGAGCCCGTGGTGGCAGCGTTGCGCGACGGGCCGGCGGGGCTGCGGGAGGCGGTACGTCTGCTGTTGAGCTGGCCCCAGGCGGAGCGCGCCGGGCTGGTGGCGGCCGTGCTGGCGGCGGCGGAGGCCGGGCCGGCCTCGGCGGACGCCGAGCTGGTCCGCACGCTGGCGTCGGGCTATCCGGCCGACCCGGGCGTGGTGGTGGCGTTGCTGCTGCACCACGTCCGGCTGGCGCCCGGCGAGGGCATCTGGATGCCGGCCGGGAACCTGCACGCCTACCTGCGCGGCACCGGCGTCGAGATCATGGCGGCCAGTGACAACGTGCTGCGCGGTGGGCTGACCCCGAAGCGGGTCGACGTGGCCGAGCTGCTGCGGGTGCTCCGGTTCGAGGTGCTGACCCAGCCGGTGCTGCGGCCCGAGCAGGTGGAGCCGGGGGTGCAGACCTGGCCGGTGCCGGTGGAGGACTTCGCGCTGCACCGGGTCGAGGTGGCCGCCGGGTCGCCGGGGGTGCGGCTGACGCTGCCCGGGCCGCGGGTAGTGCTCTGCCGGGCCGGGAAGCTGACCGTGGACGACGGCGTGGGTGTGGTCACGCTGGACGCGGGTCAGGCCGCGGTCGGCACGGCGGCCGGTGGCCCGCTCACGGTGGGCGGCGCGGGCGAGGGGTTCGTCGCCACTTGCGGCATGCACTGATCCGCACAAGTCCGACTTTCCCGAAATAGCTTGACGGTCACGCTGCGTGGTGTGACTCTATGGGTACGCAGCGTTGTCGCGACGAAGGTCCGGTGACGTGCGGGGGAACCAAACCGGGGGGATGCGCGGGGCGGCCGGGCCGTGAGTGGAAAGTCCGCTCACGACCGACCGCCCCGTGCGCTGTCCGCCGACCGGCCGATTGCGCGGTCGGCCAACCGGGCACGGGCCGAGTGGCCCGCGAGCGTAAGGTGGAAGGCTGCGCACCACCATCGTTCGACAGGAGCTTCCATGACCAGCACCCTCCCGGCGGCCTCCAGCGGCGCGTCGTCGCAGGCCCGGCCGAGCACCCTCGCCGAGGGCGACTACAAGGTGGCGGATCTGTCGCTCGCCGCGTTCGGGCGCAAGGAGATCCGGCTCGCCGAGCACGAGATGCCCGGCCTGATGGCGATCCGGCGTGAGTTCGCCGAGGCCCAGCCGCTGGCCGGCGCCCGCATCACCGGTTCGCTGCACATGACCGTTCAGACCGCCGTCCTGATCGAGACCCTGGTCGCGCTCGGCGCGCAGGTCCGCTGGGCGTCCTGCAACATCTTCTCCACCCAGGACCACGCCGCCGCGGCGATGGTGGTCGGCCCCGAGGGCACCCCCGAGGCCCCGGCCGGCGTGCCGGTCTACGCCTGGAAGGGCGAGACGCTGCCGGAGTACTGGTGGTGCACCGAGCAGGTGCTCAACTGGCCGGACGGCCAGGGCCCGAACATGATCCTCGACGACGGTGGCGACGCCACCCTGCTCGTCCACAAGGGCGCCGAGTTCGAGAAGGCCGGCGTCGTGCCGCCGGTCGAGTCCGCCGACAGCGAGGAGTACGCGGTCATCCTCGAACTGCTGCACCGCTCGCTGGCCGAGGACGGCCAGCGCTGGACCCGGATCGCCGCCGGCATCAAGGGCGTGACCGAGGAGACCACCACCGGTGTGCACCGGCTCTACGAGATGCACCGCGCCGGCACGCTGCTCTTCCCGGCCATCAACGTCAACGACTCGGTGACCAAGAGCAAGTTCGACAACAAGTACGGCTGCCGCCACTCGCTCATCGACGGCATCAACCGCGCCACCGACGTGCTGATCGGCGGCAAGATGGCTGTCGTCATGGGCTACGGCGACGTGGGCAAGGGCTGCGCCGAGTCGCTGCGCGGCCAGGGCGCCCGGGTCGTGGTGACCGAGGTCGACCCGATCTGCGCGCTCCAGGCGGCGATGGACGGCTACCAGGTCGCCACGCTGGACGACGTGGTGGAGCAGGCCGACATCTTCATCACCGCGACCGGCTGCTTCGACGTCATCACCAACGAGCACATGGCCCGGATGAAGCACCAGGCCATCGTGGGCAACATCGGCCACTTCGACAACGAGATCGACATGGCCGGCCTGGCCAAGCGCAGCGACGTGACCCGGGAGAACATCAAGCCGCAGGTCGACGTGTGGCGCTTCGACGACGGCCACGCCATCATCGTGCTCTCCGAGGGCCGCCTGCTGAACCTGGGCAACGCGACCGGCCACCCGAGCTTCGTGATGTCGAACTCGTTCGCCAACCAGACGATCGCCCAGATCGAGCTGTTCACCAAGACCGAGGAATACCCGATCGGCGTCTACGTGCTGCCCAAGCACCTGGACGAGAAGGTCGCCCGGCTGCACCTGGACGCGCTCGGCGCGAAGCTGACCACGCTGACCAAGGAGCAGGCCGCCTACCTGGGCGTCTCCCCGGAGGGCCCGTTCAAGTCGGACCACTACCGCTACTGAGTTCCACGTTCGGAGAAGGGACCGGGTTCGGCCGCCGCGCGGCCGTCCCGGTCCTTTTTCGCGTACGGGGGAAGGCCGGCGGGTGTCGAACCGGGTGACGTTACCCGGATCAGCTTGACGTTTGCTGTGAACAGGAGCAAGGTATGCCTGCCCTAACTAAGCGACGACGGAGTGCTGATGTTCGCCACGTACCTGATCGGCCTGCGCGAGGGCCTGGAAGCGACGCTCGTGGTCAGCATCCTCGTCGCCTTCCTGGTCAAGTCGCAGCGCCGGGACCGGCTGCCGCAGGTGTGGGCCGGCGTCGGCCTGGCCGTGGCGCTCTCCGTCGGCTTCGGCTCCCTGATCCAGTACACGTCCACCTCGCTGCTGCGCACCTCCGAGTCGCGCGAGCTGTTCGAGGCGGTCACCTCGGTCGCCGCCGTGGTCTTCGTGACCTGGATGATCTTCTGGATGCGCCGGGCCGCCCGCACCATCGCCGGTGAGCTGCGCGGCAAGCTCACCGACGCGCTCGCGGTCGGTTCCCTGGCCGTGGCCGGCATGGCGTTCCTCGCCGTGATCCGCGAGGGCCTGGAGACCGCGCTGATCTTCTACGCCGCGGCCGAGAGCGCGGCCGGCGGCACCGGGCCCGGATCGCTGCTCGCCCTGGCCGGCGGCATCGCCACCGCCGTCGTGATCGGATTCCTGCTCTACCGCAGCGCGGTACGGATCAACCTGAGCCGGTTCTTCACCTGGACCGGCGCGCTGCTCATCCTGGTCGCCGCCGGCATCCTCAAGTACGGCGTGCACGACTTCCAGGAGGCCGGCGTGCTGCCCGGCCTGAACGACCTCGCATTCGACATCTCCACCACGCTCGACCCGGGCTCCTGGTACGGCGCGCTGCTCGCCGGCATGTTCAACGTCACCGCCGCGCCGACGGTGCTGGAGCTGGTCGCCTGGGTCGCGTACGCGGTGCCGGTGCTCGTCCTCTTCCTGCGCAAGCCGTCCCAGCCCGCGAAGTCCGCCGAGCCCGCTCACCCGACGCCGCCCGCCGAGCCGGTGCCGGCCGACGTCGCCGCCGTCCCGTCCCCCCGCTCCTGACCCGCCCGTTCCCGAGGAGACCCCGCACGATGCGTACCACTCGACTCGTCGCGCCCGCCGCCGCCGGGCTGCTCGCCGTCGCCGGACTGGCCGGCTGCGGGGGCGGTGACGACGCCGACGCCACGAACGGCGGGCCGATCGCCGTCAAGGCCACCGACACCGTCTGCGAGGTCGGCGACACCGAGATCGACGCCGGTCAGGTGACCTTCAAGGTGACGAACACCGGTTCCAAGGTCAACGAGTTCTACGTCTACGCGGCCGGTGACCGGGTGATGGGCGAGGTGGAGAACATCGCCCCCGGCCTCAGCCGCGAGCTGCGGGTCGAGCTGACCGCCGGCACGTACGAGACGGCCTGCAAGCCGGGGATGAGCGGCCGGGGCATCCGGGGCGCGCTGAAGGTCTCCGGCACCGCGGCGACTGTCGCCCCGGACGCCGCGCTGACCCAGGCCACCGAGAGCTACCAGCGGTACGTGCGCAGCCAGACCGCCGCGCTGCTGACGAAGACCGAGGAGTTCGTGGCGGCGGTCAAGGCGAACGACGTGGCGAAGGCCAAGGCGCTGTACCCGGTGGCCCGCACCTACTGGGAGCGGATCGAGCCGGTCGCGGAGAGCTTCGGCGACCTCGACCCGAAGATCGACGGCCGCGAGGAGGTGGTCGAGGAGGGCATGGAGTTCACCGGCTTCCACCGGATCGAGAAGGACCTCTGGACCACCGGGGACGTGAGCTCCGACGGCGCGATCGCCGACCGGCTCCTGGTCGACGTGAAGGCGATCGTCGCCAAGGCGGACGCCGAGAAGCTCACCCCGCTCCAGCTCGCCAACGGTGCCAAGGCGCTGCTCGACGAGGTCGCCAGCGGCAAGATCACCGGCGAGGAGGAGCGCTACTCGCACACCGACCTGTGGGACTTCAACGCCAACCTGGAGGGCTCGAAGGCGGCGATCGCCGCGCTGCGCCCGGCGCTGGAGCAGCGCGCACCCGACCTGGTCAAGCAGCTCGACAGCGAGTTCGCGAACGTGGAGACCATCCTCGGCAGGCACCGGGCCGGCGACGGCTGGAAGCTGCACACCCAGCTCGGCAAGGCCGAGCTGAAGGAGCTGTCGGACGCGGTCAACGCGCTGGCCGAGCCGGTCAGCAAGGTCGCGGCGGCCGTCGCGCGATGACCGGCCCGGCCGGAGGCGACGCGACGAGCGAGCCGAACAACCGGCGGACCTGCCGCGGCCTGTCCCGACGCCGCGCGATGACCCTGGCCGGCGTCGGCGTGGCAGGCGTCGCCGGGGTGGCGGGCGGCGCGGGCGCCCTGCTCGCCGGCGGGAACGAGGCCTCCGCCACCGGATCGGCGGCCGGTTCCGTGCCGTTCCTCGGCGAGCACCAGGCCGGCATCACCACCCCCGCCCAGGACCGGCTGCACTTCGTCGCGTTCGACGTGGTCACCAAGGACCGGGACCGGCTGGTCGCGATGCTCCAGGAGTGGACCGCCGCCGCGGCCCGGATGACCGCCGGTAAGGACGCCGGGGTCATCGGCGCGGTCGGCGGCATGCCGGAGGCCCCGCCGGACGACACCGGCGAGGCGCTCGGACTGCCCCCGTCGCAGCTCACCCTCACCGTCGGATTCGGTCCGTCGCTGTTCCGCGACGCGCAGGGCCGCGACCGCTTCGGCATCGCCGCCCGGCGTCCGGCCGCCCTCGCCGACCTGCCGCACTTCGCCGGGGACGCGCTGCGGCCGGAGCTGTCCGGCGGCGACCTCTGCGTCCAGGCCTGCGCCAACGATCCGCAGGTGGCCGTGCACGCCATCCGCAACCTGGCCCGGATCGGCATGGGCGTGGTGAGCGTCCGCTGGTCGCAGCTCGGCTTCGGGCGTACCTCGTCGACGTCGCGGGACCAGGCCACACCGCGCAACCTGTTCGGCTTCAAGGACGGCACCGCCAACCTCAAGGCCGAGGACGCCGGCCTGCTCCGCGACCAGCTCTGGGTGCAGTCCGGCGACGGTCCGGACTGGATGACCGGCGGCTCCTACCTGGTCACCCGGAAGATCCGGATGCTGATCGAGACGTGGGACCGCAGCCCGCTGGCCGAGCAGGAGACGATCGTCGGCCGGACCAAGGGCAGCGGCGCGCCGCTGGGCCGCCGCGACGAGTTCGACGAGCCGGACTTCGCCGCGAAGGGCGACGACGGCGAGCCGCTCATCGCCGACACCGCGCACGTACGGCTGGCCCACCCGGACCAGAACGACGGCGCCCGCCTGCTGCGCCGCGGCTACAACTTCGTGGACGGCTCGGACGGGCTGGGCCGGCTCGACGCCGGTCTGTTCTTCATCGCCTACCAGCGGGATCCGCGCCGGCAGTTCGTGCCGATCCAGACCCGGCTGGCCCGCAACGACGCGATGAACGAGTACCTGCGGCACGTCTCCAGCGGCCTGTTCGCCTGCCCGCCCGGCGTACGCGACGCCGCCGACTGGTGGGGGCGGGCGCTGTTCGCCTGAGCCCGGCTCAGCGGCGTACCGGATCGGGGCCCGCGTCCGGGACGGCGGACCGCAACCGGCCGTCGACCGGCGCGGCGGGACGCAGGGCGGCCGGCGCGACGGCGTGCGGCACCGTGGCCGGGGCCGGGACCAGCTCCGGCCAGAGCGCGGCGGTGACCGTCCGGGTCCGGCCCAGCCGGAGCGCGGCGCGGCGCCCCCGCTCGGCCAGCACGGCCGACAGGTAGACCGAGTCCGGCGCGGCCCACGGCGGAGGCGGCGAGGTGACCGCAGCGACCTCCGCCCACAGCGCCCGGCCCAGCCGGAAACGGTCCGGCTCGGCGAGCTGGGGCAGCCGGTCCAGGTACTGCCGGGCGGCCAGCGCCAGCCCGTCGCCCAACCGGGTCAGGTCGAGCGTGGTCGCCCAGGCCAGCAGCGGCGGCGGAGCCGGCGGCAGCGGCCGCCACAGCGCGGCGCCCCGGCTGTGCACCACGAGCGTGCCGGCGACCAGGTCGCCCAGCCGCCGGCCGCGCGGGTCGGTGAGCATCACCGTGACGCTCGCGACCCAGCTCAGCAGCGGCAGCACCAGACCGGGCCACTCCACCGCGACGCCGACGAGCGCCCGGGTCAGCGACTGGCCCACCCCCACCGGGCCGCCGTCGGCCCGCACCACGCGCAGCCCCACGGCCAGCTTGCCCACCGTCCGGCCACCGGCGAAGCGTTCCATCACCACCGGATAGCCGAGCAGGACCAGCACCAGCAGCAGGGTCTGGAGCGCGCCGGCCAGCGCGGTGTCGAGGACGTCGCCCAGCAGGGCGAGCGCGACCATCGCCAGCACCGCGCCGAGCACCAGGAACAGCGCGAGCTGGATCACGGCGTCGATCAGCAGGGCGAGCACCCGGGAGCCCAGCCGGGCCACCCGGACGTCCAGCTCCACCGCCTCGCCGCTGACCAGACCGGCGTCGGCCCAACGGGGCGGTGGGGGAGGTTGCGCACGCACCCCGACAGTGAACACCATGGACGCCGAACGGGGGAGGGTGAGTGGATCTCGACGCGTACGTGGCCGAGCACGGCGCCGAATGGCGGCGGCTGGAACACCTGACCGGCCGGCGTCGCCTCGACGCGGCCGAGGTCGACGAACTGGTGGCGCTCTACCAACGCAGCGCCACGCACCTCTCCGCGCTGCGCGCCCGGGCGCCCGAGCCGGCGCTGGTGAACCGCCTGTCCCACCTGGTCCTCGCGGCTCGCGCCCGGGTCACCGGCCGTCCCCGGCCGTCCTGGGCGGCGGTGGGCCGGTTCCTGGCCGCCGACCTGCCCGCCGCCCTCTACCGGGCCTGGCCCTGGTGGTGCGGCGTGGCCACGGCGTTCAGCGCCCTGAGCGCCTTCCTCATCTGGTTCGTCGCGGGCAACCCGGACACCGCCGCCGCGTTCGTCGGCCCCGAGGCGGCGCGGCAGCTCGTGGACTCCGGTTTCGCCGGCTACTACACCGAGTTCGCCGCGCCCACGTTCGCGTTCCACCTGTGGACGCACAACGCCTGGCTGGCCGCCCAGTGCCTGGCCGCCGGCGTGCTCGTGATCCCGGTGCTCTGGCTGCTGTGGCAGAACGCGCTCAACATCGGCGTGGTCGGCGGCGTGATGATCTCCTACGGCCGGGCGGACGTCTTCTTCGGCATGATCACCCCGCACGGGCTGCTGGAGCTGACCGGCATCTTCGTCGCCGCCGGGGTCGGACTGCGGACCGCCTGGGCGTGGATCGCCCCGCCCGCGCACCTCGGGCGCGGCCGGGCGGTCGCCGAGGCGGGACGGCTCGCCGCCGTGGTCGCGGCCGGCCTGGTCGGCGTCTTCGCGGTCTCCGCGCTGATCGAGGCGTTCGTGACCCCGGCGCCGGTGCCGATCCCGCTGCGGGTGGCCGCCGGCGCCGCCGTGTGGCTGGCGTTCCTGGCGTACGCGCTGGTGCTCGGCCGGCGCGCGGTCAGAGCTGGCCGAGGGACTTGAGCCGCAGATAGGTGTCGGCGACGGCCGGGGCCAGCCGGTGCCCCGGCACGTCCACCACGGTCACCCCGTAGCGCGACAGGGCGGCGCGCACCCGGTCCCGTTCGGCCAGCGCCCGCCACGCCGACGCGGCCGCGTACGGGTCGTCCGGGCCGGCCGGGGTGGCGGTGGCGAGCCGGTTCAGCACCGGGTCACCGGCGGCGGCCAGCACCACCCGGTGCCGGGTCGCCAGCCGGGGCAGCACCGGCAGCAGCCCTTCGCCGATCGCGCCCGCCTCCAGCGCGGTGAACAGCACCACCAGGCTGCGCTGCCGCTCCCGGCGCAGCACCTCGGCGGCGATCAGCTCGAAGTCGGTCTCGGCCAGCGCGGGCTGCAACGGCGCCACCGCGTCGACCAGCCGGGCGAGCAGCGCCGGCCGGCCGCTGCCGGTCACCCGGGCCCGGATCTCGGTGTCCGCCGCCAGCAGGTCCACCCGGTCACCGGCCCGGGCGGCGAGCGCGGTGAGCAGCAGCGCCGCGTCGATGGCGGTGTCGAGCCGGGGCTCGTCGCCGAGGCGTACCGCCGACGTGCGGCCGGTGTCCAGGACGCAGACCAGGCGGCGGTCCCGCTCCGGGCGCCACGTGCGCACCAGCACGTCGGCCCGGCGGGCGCTACCCCGCCAGTCGATCGAGCGGACGTCGTCGCCCACCGCGTACTCGCGGAGCGTGTCGAACTCGGTGCCGTGACCGCGCCCCCGGGTGACCTGCACACCGTCGATGACCCGCAGCCGGGCCAGCTTCTCCGGCAGGTGCCGGCGCGAGTCGAAGCGCGGCAGCACCCGCAGCGTCCACTGCGGTGTGGCGGGTGCCCCGGCGCGCTGCCGGGCGCCCAGGCGCATCGGCCCGAGCGAGCGTACGGTCAGCGCCACCGCCGGCCGGTCGCCGCGCCGGGTCGGGGTGAGCCGGACCGGCAGCGTGGCGGTGCCACCGGGCGGCACGGTGAGCAGGTGATCCGGCGGCACGTCGGGGCGCGCCCCGGCCGAGGGCACCCAGGCGTCGCGTACCTGGGCGTACAGCGTGCGGTCGGTCGGGTTGGCCAGGTGCAGCGTGACGGTGGCGGTGCCGCCGAGGCGGACCGTCCGCTCGCCGGAGCGGGTCACCGTGAGCGCGTCCGGCGGGACCGCCATCGCCCGGTCGAGCAGCACCAGCAGCAGCACCGCCGCGGTCAGCACGGCGACGCCGAGGAACGGCGCCGGCCAGGCCGGCAGGGTCAGCGCGCCCACGCCGAGCAGCAGACCCGCCCGCCAGGTCATCGCGGCGTCGGCACGGTGGCCAGCACCGAGTCCAGCACGGCGTCGACCGTGACGCCCTCCAGCTCCGCCTCCGGACGCGGGCGCAGCCGGTGCCGCAGCGTGGGCCGGGCGACCGCCTTCACGTCGTCCGGGGTGACGTGGTCGCGGCCGGCCAGCCAGGACCACGCCTTCGCGGCGTTGAGCAGCGCGGTGGCGCCCCGCGGGGACGCGCCCAGCTCCAGCGCCGGGGCGGACCGGGTGCCCCGGCACAGGTCCACGATGTAGCCGAGCACCGGCTCGGCCACGTGCACCATCCGCACCTCGGCCCGGGCGGCGGCCAGGTCCGACGCGTCGGCCACCGGGCGTACGCCCGCGGCACGCAGGTCGCGCGGGTCGAAGCCGGCGTGGTGCGCGCGCAGCACACCCAGCTCCTCCTCCCGCTCCGGCAGCGGCACCGTCAGCTTGAGCAGGAAACGGTCGAGCTGCGCCTCGGGCAGCGGGTAGGTGCCCTCGTACTCGACCGGGTTCTGGGTGGCCGCGACGATGAACGGGTCGGGCAGCGGACGGCGCTCGCCCTCGACGGACACCTGCCGCTCCTCCATCACCTCCAGCAGCGCCGACTGCGTCTTGGGCGGGGTGCGGTTGATCTCGTCGGCGAGCAGCAGGTTGGTGAAGACCGGCCCCTCCCGGAACGTGAACGCGGCGGTGCGCTGGTCGAAGATCAGCGAGCCGGTGACGTCGCCGGGCATCAGGTCGGGGGTGAACTGCACCCGCTTGGCGTCCAGATCGAGCGCGGCGGCCAGCGTCCGCACCAGCAGCGTCTTGGCCACCCCCGGTACGCCCTCCAGCAGCACGTGCCCCCGGCAGAGCAACGCGATCACCAGGCCGGTGACCACGGCGTCCTGCCCGACGACGGCCTTGGCGACCTCGGCACGCAGCCGGTGCAGGGCGGCGCGGGCGCCGGACGGGGCGGTGGTCGTGACGGGTCCGGTCACCGGGGGTCTCCTTCGCTGGGATGCGGGGCCAGGGTACGGGTCAGGGCGTCCAGTTCGCGGGCCAGCTCCAGCAGCTCGCGGTCCTTCTCCGGGGCGGGGCCGTAGAGCAGGCCGGCCACCCGTTCCGGGTCGGCGCCGGCGCGCTCGGCGACCCGGGCGGCCACCTCGTCGTCGGGCGTGCCCGGGGGGAGGTTGAGCCGGGTCACCAGCCGGTCCAGCGCGGCGGCGCGCAGCGTCCCGGCGACGGTGTCCCGGGCGCCGGCCCGGCGGTAGAGCCGCGCCCGGCCGCGTACCGTCTCGGCGGACCGGACGGTCACCGGCAGCGGCTCCGACACCGGCGGCCCGAGCCGGCGGGCCCGCCACAGCACCACCAGCAGGCCGGCCAGGGCGAGCTGCACCAGGAGCGCCCAGAACCACTGCGGGAAGGCGCCCCAGAGCGGGTTCTCCCGCGGCGGGTCGGCGCGCTCGGGCGGGTCGGGCCGTTCCGAGCGGCCGCCGCCGCTCGAGGCGGGCTCCTCGGTGAACGGCTCCGGGGACCAGCTCGGACCGGTCGGGGCCGGCGCCGGCTCGGGCAGGTCGAGCCAGACCAGCGGGCGGTCGCCGCCGAGCAGGCCGGTGGCGAGGGCCTCGTTGCCCCATTCGCCGATCCGGTCGTTGCGGAACGGGTCGCTGGCACCGGCCAGCACCGTCTCGACCCGGCCGGGGACGCGCAGCAGCGCGCCGCCGTAGCAGTGGTCCACCTCGGCCGGCCCGGCGTACCGCTCGAGGTCGATCGCGGCCGCGCCGGCCCGGACCGCCTCGGGCAGCGGGCACGGCGTGCCGCCGGCGTCGGGCGGCACCGCCCGGGCGGCCCAGCGCCCGCCGGCCGGTTCGACCGGGGTGTCCAGCTCGGCGAGCACCCGCCGGGAGGGCTCGACGAGCACCAGCCGGCTGCCGGGCGGCAGGGCGGTCAGCCCGTCGAGCAGCTCCGGGTGCACCAGCCCCGGCGCGGGCACGAACAGCGTGCTCGGCTGCGCCCCGGCGGTACGCAGCGCCGCCGTCAGGTCCGTCTCCCGGCGTACCGCGACGCCCTGCGTCCGTAGCGCCTCGGCGAGCCGGCTGGCGCCGTCGTCGTCGGTGGCGACCGGGGACAGGAAACCGGGCTCGTCCGCGTCGGGCCGGTCGACGGCGCGCAGCACGAGCGTGGTCACGATCAGCAGCACGGCCAGCCCGAGCGGGACGAGCAGCCGGTACGTACGCCGACGCGGCGCGAGGGTGGTGGCCGCCGCCGTCGCGGTCTCCGGTACGGCTGTGGCGGTCACCGCGGCTCCTCCCCGGTCAGCTCGCGACTCAGGTCGGTGGCGAGTTCACGCATCCGCCGGTCGTGCGCGGCGGTCGCGGGGCGCTGGGCGTACCAGAGGTCGGAGAAGATCGCCCCGGCCGCGTGCAGCGTCGGCCCGACCTGCGGCCGGGTGCGGGCCGCCGCCTCGGTCAGCTCGACGACCGTGAGCCCGGGGCGGGGTTCCACCACCTGCCGGACGACCAGCAGCCGGACCATCTCGCGCAGCCGCTCCCGGACCGCCTCGGCGTACCGGCCCTCGGCCGCCAGCCGGTCGGCCGGCCCGAGCCCGCCGGCCGGCGCGGGTTCCGGGGTCCGGGGCGCGGGCAGGCGCACGGCCGGCGGTTCGGTGCGGGCCCGGCGGGCACGCCGCCGGAACCGGGTCAGGCGGAACCGGGGCAGCCGTGGGCGCCGCAGCCGGGGGAGACTGAACCGGGGCAGCCGGCGGGGCACCCAGGTCGGGAAGAAATACCAGCCCAGCGCCACCAGCAGCGCGACCGCCAGCAGGATCAGCGCGGCCAGCGGCAGCGGCACCACGTCACCGAGGGCCGCGACCGCCTCGGTCCACCACCGGCTCACCGGTGGGCCGCCAGCAGGACCGGATCGGGCACGCCGGCCGGCGCGCGGGAGAGCCGGATGTCCAGCCCCTCGGTGCGGATCCGGGTCTCCAGGTGCAGCACCGCGTCGAGGCAGGCGAGCGCCGGGTACGCCAGCGCGTTCACCGCGGTGAAGGCGGCGATCGTCACGGGCAGCGCCCAGGCCGAGACGTCGAACAGGCCCAGCATGTTCAGGCCCTGGTAGAGGCCCAGCCCGATGCCGAGCCGGATCAGCCACCAGCCCAGGTAGCCCAGCAGCCGGATCGCGGCGGCCCGCGCGCTGACCCGGCCGGCCAGGCGTACCGCCCGCCAGGGCGCCAGGTGCCCCGGCACCCCGTCCAGCACCAGCACCGGCACCACCAGGCCGAGTAGCGCGTACGCCAGGAACCAGCCCGGGCCGGTCAGCCCGGCGGCGGTGACGGTCAGCCCGACCAGGACGGCGGCCGGCAGTGCCACGCCGAGCCGGGCGCCGCGCAGCAGCTCCCACGGCGCCGGACGGCGCCCCAGCAGCGCCGCGCCGGCGCCGCGCGCGGCCGGGGCGCCGAGCAGCGCGACGATCGCGGCCTCGGTGCCGGCACCGGCCGCCAGCAGCAGCCAGTACGCGGGAAGGGAGTCGCCGAACTCCGCCGGCCACCAGTACGGCGGTTCGGTCCCGGCGAGCATCCGCAGCGGGTGGAGCACCGCCTGTTCGGCGAGGGCCAGCAGGAGGGCGAGCGGGACGAGCACCCGGGCCTGGTCGCGCAGCAGCAGCACGGCCGCGTCGAGCAGCTCGCCGACGGTCAGCGGACGGCGCGGCAGCACCGCGGTCGGGCCGGCGTCGGGCACGCGTACTCCTGGGCGGGGCGAGCGGAGGTGGCGGGCGGGGCGACGCCCGGGGGATCATCTGCCTCTTATACACATCTCCGAGCCCACGAGACTACGCT